>NZ_JBYTDD010000004.1:0-260907 GCF_058791055.1 Pseudomonas sp. EU05-FHT14B02
ATGGTGGGTCGTGTGGGATTCGAACCTACGACCAATTGGTTAAAAGCCAACTGCTCTACCAACTGAGCTAACGACCCAAAAATGGTCGGGGTAAGGGGATTCGAACTCCTGACATCCTGCTCCCAAAGCAGGCGCGCTACCGGACTGCGCTATACCCCGGTTTGAAATTGGCTCCGTGACCAGGACTCGAACCTGGGACCCAATGATTAACAGTCATTTGCTCTACCGACTGAGCTATCACGGAACTACACATTTCAATTTACAACTTTGAAGCTTTACTGCGTTCTCTTCAACCCGTTCGCATCGCTGCGTTCGTGTGTCTGAGGCGCGCTATTCTACAATCTTCAGCACCTCTGTCAACCCCCTAAATTGCTTTCAAGTTAATGATTTGCAACTTATTTTGGATTCCTGCCTTGTGAGCCGAAACCCTGGCGGGTGACTTACTGCGGGGCGCACTTTACAAGCCTTTTCCTTTGAGTTCAACAGCCTAACGAAAAAAAGGCCTCACAATGCGAGGCCTTTTCAATTTTGTTGCCGATCTGGATCAGACGAAGACGATTTCGTCGTTTTCCACCACACCATGAGCCGTGTCGCCCGGCATGAATCGACCGGACAGTATCAACTGCGCCAGCGGGTTCTCGATCCAGCGCTGGATAGCGCGCTTGAGCGGCCGTGCGCCGTACACCGGGTCGTAACCGACCGCGATCAGCTTGTCCATGGCTTCAGGGCTGAGCTCAAGCTTCAGCTCCCGTTCGGTCAGGCGACTGCGCAGGCGGCCCAACTGGATCTCGGTAATGCCGGCGATCTGATCCCGCGCCAACGGCTCGAAGATCACCACTTCGTCGACCCGGTTGATGAACTCCGGCCGGAAGTGGCTGGAAATCGCATCCATCACCGCTGCACGCTGCGCCTCACGATCACCGACCAGTTCCTGGATCTGCACCGACCCCAGGTTGGAAGTCATGACTATCACGGTGTTCTTGAAATCCACCGTGCGGCCATGGCTGTCGGTCAGACGACCGTCTTCGAGCACTTGCAGCAAGATGTTGAACACATCCGGGTGCGCCTTCTCGACTTCGTCCATGAGGATCACCGAGTACGGCTTGCGACGCACGGCCTCGGTCAGGTAACCGCCCTCTTCATACCCCACATAGCCTGGTGGCGCACCGATCAAGCGAGCCACGGAATGTTTCTCCATGAACTCGGACATGTCGATCCGCACCATCGCCTCTTCGGTATCAAAGAGGAATTCGGCCAGCGCCTTACACAGCTCGGTTTTACCGACACCGGTCGGGCCGAGGAACATGAACGAGCCGCTCGGGCGATTCGGGTCGGACAAGCCGGCGCGGGAACGCCGCACCGCGTTGGAGACCGCCACGACCGCTTCTTCCTGGCCAATCACACGCTGGTGCAACAGGCTTTCCATCTTCATCAGTTTTTCGCGCTCGCCTTCGAGCATTTTCGACACTGGAATACCGGTCCACTTCGAAACGACTTCGGCGATCTCTTCCTCAGTCACCTTGCTGCGCAGCAGCTGGTTTTCGGGTTTGCCATGCTGGTCGACCATTTGCAGACTGCGTTCCAGGTCCGGGATCACGCCGTACTGCAACTCCGCCATGCGGTTCAGATCGCCTTTGCGGCGGGCCGTCTCCAGCTCCTGACGGGACTGCTCGATTTTCTGCTGGATCTGCGCAGAACCCTGGACCTCAGCTTTTTCCGAGTTCCAGATTTCTTCGAGATCCGAGTACTCACGCTCTAGACGTGCGATTTCTTCCTGCAATTTTTCCAGACGTTTCTTCGCCGCGTCGTCGCTTTCTTTCTTCAGTGCCTGGGATTCCACCTTCAACTGAATCAGGCGACGCTCGAGACGGTCCAGTACTTCCGGCTTGGAGTCGATCTCCATGCGGATGCGGCTGGCAGCTTCATCGATCAGGTCGATGGCCTTGTCCGGCAACTGGCGGTCAGTGATGTAGCGATGGCTGAGTTTGGCCGCGGCAATGATCGCGCCGTCGGTAATCGCCACCTTGTGGTGAACCTCATAACGCTCCTTGAGGCCACGCAGGATGGCGATGGTGTCTTCTTCGCTCGGCTCATCCACCAGCACTTTCTGGAAACGTCGCTCGAGAGCGGCGTCCTTCTCAATGTATTGGCGGTACTCGTTGAGCGTGGTGGCGCCCACACAGTGCAGCTCACCGCGGGCCAGGGCCGGCTTGAGCATATTGCCCGCATCCATCGAGCCTTCGCCCTTGCCGGCGCCGACCATGGTGTGCAGTTCGTCGATGAACAGAATGATCTGCCCTTCCTGCTTTGACAGTTCATTGAGCAACGCCTTGAGCCGCTCTTCAAACTCACCGCGATACTTGGCACCGGCAATCAGCGCCCCCATGTCCAGGGACAACAAGCGCTTGCCCTTGAGGCCATCCGGCACTTCGCCATTGATGATGCGCTGGGCCAGGCCTTCGGCGATGGCGGTTTTACCCACGCCAGGCTCACCGATCAGCACCGGGTTGTTCTTGGTACGACGTTGCAGCACCTGGATGGTCCGGCGAATCTCATCGTCACGGCCGATCACCGGGTCGAGCTTGCCGTCTTCGGCGCGTTTGGTCAGGTCGACGGTGTATTTATCCAGGGCCTGACGGGACTCTTCGTGGTTCGGGTCGTTGACGGCTTCGCCACCGCGCAGGTTGTTGATCGCATTTTCCAGGGCTTTCTTGCTCACGCCCTGACCGAGCAACAGCTTGCCGAGCTTGCTGTTCTCGTCCATGGCGGCGAGCAGCACCAGCTCGCTGGAGATGAATTGGTCGCCCTTCTGCTGAGCCAGACGATCGGCCTGGTTGAGCAGACGCGCCAGATCCTGCGACATATTCACGTCACCGGTCGGGTTCTGGATTTTCGGTAGCTGGTCGAGCTCTTTGGTCAGCTCTTTACGCAGGCTGTTGACGTCGAAGCCCACCTGCATCAGCAGGGGCTTGATCGAGCCGCCCTGCTGTTCGAGCAAGGCTTGCATCAGGTGCGCCGGTTCAATGGCCGGATGATCGTGGCCGACAGCCAGGGATTGGGCATCGGACAACGCTAACTGCAATTTGCTGGTTAAACGGTCTATACGCATGGGTCACCTTCCTTTTGAGCAGGCCGGACCTATAAAACATCCTGAATGAAGAAACCTGCCAGATAGCACAATAGATGTGGTCGATTCTGGGAGTTTCAAGCGTCCTGAGGTTGATGCAGGTCAGGAAAGTCTAGCGTTCGAGCCAGATAAGTGAGGCGAATCGGCCAGTGCGGGGCGCACGGCGGTAAGAAAAGAAGCGAGGATCGGTCACGGTGCAGAAACCGCCACCATAGACAGCCGTTACACCGCGAGCCGCCAGACGCAAACGCGCCAGCATATAGATGTCAGCCATGAACTTGCCGGGGTTTTGACTTGGCACGAAGGCTTCTGCTGCTTGAGGCAGTTGCTGCACGAAGGTTTCGCGCACTTCGGAGCCAACTTCAAACGCTTGTGGACCAATGGCCGGACCGAGCCATACCAGCACCTCGGCAGGTGGTACGGCCAGATTATCGAGGGTCGCTTCCAGCACACCCGACGCCAACCCGCGCCAGCCGGCATGGGCTGCCGCAACGCGAGTGCCGGCACGGTCACAAAACAGCGCTGGCAGGCAGTCAGCAGTCATCGCTGCACAGGCGATACCGGGCGTCGACGTCCAACTGGCATCTGCGGTGACCACTTGGCCTGGATCGGCATGGGCCACGACAATGCCGTGGACCTGCTGCAGCCAGGCCGGTTGAATGGAGAAATGATCGGTCAGACGACGGCGATTCTCGGCAACAGCTTCAGGGCTGTCGTCGACGTGATCGCCGAGATTGAGGCTGTCGAACGGCGCCAGACTGACGCCGCCCGCTCGGGTGGTCACACAGGCTTTGACCCCGGCCGGCGCGGGCCAGTCAGGAATCAGCCAGTCACTCATCCGATGAATGCCTCACGGTCTTGCTTGAGCAGGGTCAGCAACCAGACGAAATCTTCCGGCAATGGCGATTCCCAGCTCATGCGCTGACCGGTGGTCGGATGATCCAGTTCCAGGAAACGCGCATGCAGCGCCTGACGCGGGAAGTTTTTCAGCGACTCGACCATCGTTGGGTTGGCGGCCGGCGGAATACGGAAACGACCGCCGTAGGCAGGATCTCCGACCAACGGATAGTTGATGTGCGCCATGTGCACGCGAATCTGGTGCGTACGACCGGTTTCCAGCTTCACCCGCACGTGGGTGTGGGAGCGGAAGCGTTCGAGCACTCGGTAATGGCTGACGGCTTGCTTGCCACCCTCCATCACGGCCATGCGCTGGCGTTGCTGGCCGTGACGACCGATCGGCGCGTTGATCTTGCCACCGGCGGTCACCACACCGATCACGATGCACTCGTAGATCCGGCTGACGCTGCGACTCTGCAACTGTGTAACCAGCTGCGTCTGCGCTTGAATGGTCTTGGCCACCACCATCAGACCGGTGGTGTCCTTGTCCAGGCGATGCACGATACCGGCGCGGGGCACATTGATGATGTCCGGCACGTGGTGCAGCAAGGCGTTGAGCAAGGTGCCGTCGGCATGACCGGCAGCCGGATGCACCACCAGGCCCGCAGGCTTGTTGATCACCAGGATATCGTCGTCTTCATAGACGATATCCAGGGCTATGTCTTGAGCGACCCATTCGCCCTGAGCTTCCTGCTCGGCAGTCAGCTCAAGGATGGCGCCACCGTGGACGATGTCTCGCGGGCGGATAACCGCCCCATCCACAGTCAGGCGGCCGTCTTTGATCCAGGCGGAAAGGCGCGAGCGCGAGTGCTCAGCGAATAATTGTGCGGCGACTTGATCGAGGCGTTGGCCGCCCAATTCGGACGGCACCTCTGCGCGAAGTTCAATTTTATCGGACATGCTCAGACTAGGCGTCGGCACAGCCTTTGGTTTCGGCTGCGCGCTTGTGGTTAAATACGGCGTCTTTTGCCCCGAGGCTATTCAACGGGGCACTCATCATAACAGGACGGCCACGCCCAAGACAGCGGCCGTCATAGGGACGCAAGCCGCCATGCAAGTGAAACACCTGCTGCTGATCGCCATCCTCGCATTGACCGCTGCTTGCTCATCGAAGGAAGTCGTAGACGAAAACCTTAGTGAAGTCGAGCTGTACCAACAGGCTCAAAATGACCTGGACAACAGTAGCTACACCAGTGCCATCGCCAAGCTGAAGGCTCTGGAATCGCGTTATCCGTTCGGTCGCTATGCCGATCAGGCGCAACTCGAACTCATCTACGCCAACTACAAGAACACCGAGCCAGAAGCGGCCAAGTCCGCTGCTGAACGTTTCATTCGCCTGCACCCACAGCATCCGAACGTCGATTATGCCTACTACCTCAAAGGCCTGACTTCTTTCGACCAGGACGTCGGCCTGCTGGCGCGTTTCCTGCCGCTGGACATGACCAAGCGTGACCCAGGCGCCGCCCGCGACTCCTATAACGAGTTCGCCCAGCTGACCAGCCGCTTCCCGAACAGCCGTTACGCACCGGATGCCAAGCAGCGCATGATCTATCTGCGCAACTTGCTGGCGGCATACGAAATTCACGTGGCCGACTACTACCTGACCCGTCAGGCCTATGTCGCCGCCGCGAACCGCGGTCGTTACGTGGTGGAAAACTTCCAGGAAACCCCTTCGGTCGGCGACGGCCTGGCGGTGATGACCGAGGCTTATCAGCGCCTGCACCTGGACGAACTGGCTGCCACCAGCCTGGAAACCTTGAAGCTCAACTACCCAAACCACCCGACGCTGGTGGACGGCCAGTTCGTACCGACCGTCGCCGAAGCGGACAACCGTTCGTGGCTGAGCAAGGCGACCCTGGGCCTGATCGAGTCCCGTCCGCCGCTGCCACCGGGCGAAACCCGCGCCAACCAGGACGTACAGAGGCAGTTCCAGGACGCCAAGGACGCCATCCCGAGCGAGCTCAAGCCTAAAGACGACAATGGCGACGCGATCGAAGAAGAAAATCACGAAGCGGAAGGCAACAACAGTGACCGCTCGTGGTTCAGCTACATGACCTTCGGCGTGTTCGACTGACACCCCGGGTTGTGCAAAAAGGGAGACTTTCGAGTCTCCCTTTTTTATTTCGGCGCTTTATTACACTGTGCGCCTGTCAGGTCCTTGGCTAAACTGCCGCTTCATCAATCAAAAAGCTGCTCACCATGCTTCGTTTATTGTTCTGGATTGCCCTGATTGCCGCTGCAGTGTGGTTCTGGCGCAAGTTCAAGGGTCAGGCTTCCCCCCCCAGGCCCCCTGCCGAGCGGGACGCGGCGCCCATGGTCCGTTGCGCCCATTGTGGCGTCCACCTGCCCCGCGACCGCGCGCTGAGCCTCGACCAACGATGGTATTGCAGCCAGGCTCACCTCGAGCAAGACAAGGGTTCCAGCGACCGCTGACACGCCACCGGAAATAGCGGCCGATTAAGGACTATTGCGCGTACCCAAGGAACTGAAAGGTGTCGATCGACGTCTGACGCAGATTATTCAAGACCTCTCTCTGCGAATGAACCGGATAATCGAAAACGTCCTGCACTTGCAGCGCCGCGAGCGAATGTCGTCGCTGCGGCTCGAGCTGAAATCACTGGAAATACTCGAAAATGAAGCCCTGGTCCGCCATATCAAGGGCCTGGGGCTTTATCTGTCCGGCCAGCCGGGCGAAAGCATTCTGTCCCGCCTAGACTTCAAGGCACGCCAGGAAAGCGGCTGCTTTTGCATGACCTTTGCTCTCGGACGGAACCCACGTTGAACACCAGACCACGACAAAAAGTCTTGATTGTCGATGACGAACCGGACATTCGCGAACTCCTGGAAATCACTCTGGGAAGGATGAAGCTGGAGACGTTCAACGCCCGCAACGTCGGCGAAGCGCAATCCCTGCTGAAACGCGAAACCTTCGATCTATGCCTGACCGACATGCAGTTGCCGGACGGTACCGGCCTGGAGCTGGTGCAGCACATCCAGCAACGCCACCCCCGGGTTCAGGTGGCAATGATCACCGCCTATGACAGTCTCGAAAACGCGATCAATGCGCTCAAGGCCGGGGCATTCGACTTCCTGACCAAACCGGTAGACCTTACGCGCCTGCGTGAGCTGGTCACCAGCGCCCTGCTGGTTCCTGCCCACGGGGTCGGCATCGATCGTCGCTTGCTGGGCGACTCATTGCCCATGCGCAACCTGCGCAAACACATCACCAAACTGGCCAGCAGCCATGCGACGGTATACATCAGCGGCGAATCCGGTAGCGGCAAGGAGTTGGTCGCACGCCTGATCCACGATCAAAGCCCTCGCGCCAATCAGCCGTTCATTGCGATCAACTGCGCGGCGATTCCCTCGGAACTGTTGGAGAGCGAGTTTTTCGGCCATCGCAAAGGCAGTTTCAGCGGCGCCATCGAAGACAAGCCCGGCCTGTTCCAGACAGCTCACGGCGGCACCCTGCTACTCGACGAAGTCGCCGACCTGCCGCTGTCCATGCAAGTCAAATTGCTGCGCGCGATTCAGGAGAAATCCGTACGCTGCGTTGGCGGGCAGCAGGAAGTGGCTGTGGATGTGCGCATTCTCTGCGCCACGCATAAGGACCTTGGTACCGAAGTCGTCGCCGGACGATTTCGTCATGATCTTTACTACCGTTTGAACGTGATCGAACTCCGAGTGCCGCCCTTGCGCGAGCGCCGTGATGACATCGAAATGTTAGCCAGCCACATTCTCAAGCGTCTGGCCGCCGATACCGGTCAACCTGCGGCGAGACTCCACCCCCAAGCCCTCGATGCGCTGAAGAGCTATCGCTTCCCGGGCAATGTGCGGGAACTGGAAAACATGCTCGAACGGGCGCACACCTTATGTGAGAACAAACAGATCGAAGCCGGCGACCTGCGCCTGGCTGAAGGCAACTGTGGGGCTGAGGGTGGCGTGCCGGACCTGACCCGGATCGACAATCTGGAAGCCTACCTGGAAAACATCGAACGCCAACTACTGCTCCAGGCCCTGGAGGAAACCCGCTGGAACCGTACGGCGGCGGCTCAGCGATTGAACCTGTCATTCAGGTCGATGCGTTACCGGCTCAAGAAGCTGGGATTGGATTGAGGCTTTAAAGTCTTCCGGCAGGCGCATAAGGCGCCGGATCGATAATCGGCGCACGGCCCAGCATCACATCGGCAAACAGCTGGCATGACGCCGGCGCCAGCACCAGCCCGTTACGGTAATGCCCGCAGTTGAGCCAGAGCCCGTCAAACCCTGGCACCGGGCCGATGTAAGGAATGCCTTCGGGTGATCCCGGGCGCAATCCGGCCCAATGCCCCACCACTTCGGCATCGGCCAGCGCCGGGATCAATTCCACCGCGGACACCTTCAGGCTTTCCAGTGCCGACCCGGTCGGCGTCTTGTCAAAGCCTTCATGCTCCAGCGTACTGCCGATCAGTATGTGCCCGTCTCGCCGGGGAATCGCATAACGGCCCCTGGCCAGGACCATGCTCGGCAGGAAGTCCGCCGCACACTTGTAGAGAATCATCTGCCCTTTCACCGGTTCGACAGGCAGTGTCAGATCAAGAAGCTTGAGCAAATCACCGCTCCAGGCCCCCGCCGTCAGAACGACTTGATCGCCCGGGACAGTACCTGTGGAGGTCTGCACGCCGACCACTTTGTTGCCCTCACGAACAAACCCGCTGACTTCGCACTGCTCATGGATCGTCACGTTCGGCAGCGCCAGCAACGCAGCCTTGAGTGACTTCACCAGACGCGGATTACGCACATTGGCGACGTCGGCCATGTAGATCGCCCGGGAAAAACCGCTGCCCAGCACCGGCACGGCGTCGTGTGCTGCCGAAATATCCACCGCGCTAAGCGGGCGATTTTCCCGGGCAGCCCAAGCAAGCGCTTCAGCCTCGTCATCCAGATCCAGCCAGTACAGACCGGTGGTGTGCACTTCAGGATCAACACCAGTGGCGGCAAACAAGCGCTCGCCCAGCTGTGGATAAAAGTCCTGGGACCAGTGAGCCAACGCGGTGACCGCCGGGCTGTAGCGCCACGGGTAAAGCGGCGACACGATGCCGCCGCCGGCCCAGGACGACTCCTGACCGACACTCGAGCGATCCAGCAGCACAACGCTTTGCACTTCGGAGGCGAGATTGAAGGCCGTCAGCAACCCAATCACCCCACCGCCGACAATCACCACTTGCTGTTGCCTGGTCATGTTCTGATCCAATCGTTAAATAGACAGAGGGTACAAAAGGCACCCGAAATAGAAATTCAGCGCCCCCAGCAGTCTTTGCTGGTCAGGCC
Organism: Pseudomonas sp. EU05-FHT14B02; assembly: GCF_058791055.1. Lineage (NCBI taxonomy): Bacteria > Pseudomonadati > Pseudomonadota > Gammaproteobacteria > Pseudomonadales > Pseudomonadaceae > Pseudomonas > Pseudomonas sp. EU05-FHT14B02. The sequence goes on from NZ_JBYTDD010000004.1 coordinate 9,335, forward strand.
GGAATTCGCGTTGACCATACCGAGCACACCGGTGTTGGTGATGGTCAGATCACCGCACTTGTCAGTGGCCATGCTCGAGTCAGCCTTGCGCACCGCCGTCAACAGAAAAGTCTGGTCGGTCAGGGTCGGTGTGATGCTGTAGTAATCATTGCCGGCACTGAGGCCCGTCGCATCGGTGTAGGCATTTTTCTGCGAGTAGAAACGCTCCAGGAACTGCGCCTGTTCCGAGAGCAGACCGGCTACTTCTGCGCGACGGCCCTTGTTCAGGTATTCGGTGAAACTCGGGGCAGCAATGGTCATGACAATACCGATGATCGCAATCACGATCATGATTTCGATCAGGGTAAAACCGCGGTTGGAACTACGCATGCCTCAATTCTCACTCACTGTATTTGTCGCCACATGATGCGACGGCTGCCGCCGGATTTTTCCATCCCCGCAGTACCGTCGCCAGTGGAATCGTTCACGCCCCCGCCATTGTTGCTGGCGTCCTGGGTCGAATGCTCCCCGATAAAGATCACGCCATCGGATAGCGTGTCGCTGTTGTCGACCACTCCATCGGCGTTGCTGTCGAGCATCTTAACGCTGATCGCTTCGGGCAGCTTCAGGCAGACGGCCTTCAACCCCTGATTGCCATGGTAAAAACCATACCAATTGCCATTGGCCAGACAGGTAGGCCGGTTCAGCGCTGGCAAATCCGCTGATATTGCAGCGTGCGCCGACACCGACAGGTTAAGCGCGACGATGGCACCAAACAGTTGTGGCCATAACCTGACAGCTCGCTCAGTACTTCGCATAGATGCTCTCCACCACACTACGCGAATGCCCCGCGATGCCGACTGCCGTTACCCGATACAAGGTCGCCGAGGTATTGATTGGCACATTCACCGCATCTTCGCTGTCACCAATATTTTGCACACCATAAAAGCCGTTGCCCGATGCAATCCAGGTCACTCCGGAGGAAGCGTTGAAACCGGCAGCGGTAATTGTCGAGGATTCGGACGGCGGTGCACATTGAACGATGCCACTACAAACAGGTAGCGCATAGCTGTCCCGTTGCACTGTACTCTCGCCCACCCGCAATGCGGCTTCGGCACTCTGGAACGACTGGTTGCGCAAGGCGACACCACCGGCCATTTTTTCCTGCAGGGTGGCGCTCTGCATCGATGAAAGGCCAATCAACGTCAGCAAGAGCAAGAACACCAGGCTGACCAATAGGGCCATGCCGCGCTGGGTGTAACACGTCATGGGAGACCGATTCATTGGCACCCTCTCACGGCAAGCGGTTGCGCAGAGCGGCAACCATGTTGAAGGTTTGATCGCTCACCCGGTGATTCGGATCGAAGAGGGTCAGGCTCAGGCGAACGCTGCGAATCAGCGCGGGGTCCGGCGGGTTGCTGCTGTAGCGCGAAGCAGCCAGATCAGTGGCTGTGCTGGCCAGGCCGAAGCTCACGTCGAAAGCGCTGACGTTGTCCACCAATACCTGGGGCGCTGCGGTCCCGCCGTTCATCAACAGTTGGTTGTTGTTGAACCTGTAAATCAGCCGCCGGACCGGAAATGCCAGTTGCCCTGCCACTGGCGTCCGACCTTCACTGTAGGCCGTCGAATTGGTTCTACAATCGGAAAGCACGGTCCAGTCCGGCTTGTCGCCATTGCCGCCGACATCCGCCGTTACCAGCGTCAAACTGCGACTGCCATTGTCCCAACGGATCGGCGTTACACGATTGGCATGAAAATCACCTTTCTTACTGGAATCAGTGATCGTTTCCAGGCAACCGAACATCCCGACCATGCGGATTTCCTGAAGCATTTTGCTCAACACGAAACGTGCGTCCTCCTGCATGTTCGCGGCCGCATTCTGGCTGAGATAAGTGTTCTTGGCCGCGATGAAAACCTGCACCACGCCCAGTACCACGATCAGGCTCAATGCCAGGGCGATCAGCAACTCGACCAGGCCAAAACCCCTGCTGCGGCGCCTCACGGGATCACCATCGGATCAATGGCCGCGCGGCTGCTCAGGATGAAGCTGCGTCGCGAATCGGCAGTATTCGCGGCCCGTGAGTCGTCCCAGGTAATAGTGATGGTGTACACCTGCTGGTTGACGGTAACACTGCCCGTCGCGGAGGCTCCGAGTGAACTGACGATGTTGGCGTTGAAATCAAACAGATCCTGATCCCGGGTAACGTCCGGATTGCCCGAGGCTGGCGGCGCAATGGTGTAATCCGCTGCGGCGTTGGCGCGAATGCGGTCCATCAGGTCGTAGGCGATAAAACTGGCCTGACTGGTCATGCGCGCACTGTCCGTGTACTTCAGCGCATTGAGCTGAAACGCCGCCGCCCCCAGCAGGCCCACTCCCAGAATGACTAACGCCACCAGGACTTCGACCAACGTCATGCCCTCCTGCGCGCCTTGCCTCCCTGCCCTCATCCGCAATTTCCACCCAATAGAATTCGTCCGTTCAAACACACAGTCAGCGTCCTGCTTTGTGCGCCCCGCCTATAGCTGATCACCACCTCTGAGGACGGTGATGACAATCCGCCCATACTGTTGAAATCGATGGCAGTGACGTCAGAGGTTAGCGCCAGTGTTGCACCGCCGCTCATCGCCGGAACAACCCGCAATACATTGGCCAAAGCGCCAGTACCGTCGTAAACCGTCAGTCCCCCACTCCAGACATCCCCACCGGCCGTCGGTCGCACCCGTGTGGCATTGCCCCGCTCGATGGCTTCAAGCCGGGCAAAATTCAGGGCTCGTCGCAGGTCAGCGATTTCAGTATCCGCCCTCGTTGTTTGCATCGAGCGGGTAAACGCCGGGACAGCCAGAGTCAGCAGAATCAGAAGGATCGCGATCGCGATCAGCAACTCGATCAGCGTGAAACCTTTTGTAGGATGATCCATAGGGGGCTTCTGCTTCCTTCGGCTATACCTGCTCTTGCGCAGCACAACATTCGAACGATGCGGTGCATTTGCGTTGCCATTTCTCGTGCAGGGATTGCGCGGGCCACAGCACGCCACGGAGGGAGATGTCATGCGGCAACAAGGCTTCAGCCTGATCGAACTGCTCATGGGACTGGCAATTACAGGAATTGTTCTGCATTTGGTCAGCCCGACGTTCGCAACGCTGATCGAGTCGAACCAAAGACAGCAAGCGGCGCAGGCCCTTTTCAGTGGTATTCGCGCCGCCCGGAGCGAAGCCATCGTCCGCAACCAGGCCGTGGTGATTCACGGTATCAATGGCGACTGGAGCCAAGGCTGGCGGATGATTCTGGATATCAGCGGCAAGGGGGAGATGGACAGCGACAATCCACTGCTGGCCGAACGCAAGAACGGCGCACGCGTGTCGATTGTGGGGAACAGTCGGGTCGAAAGCTCCATACGATTCAGAGGTCAGGGCGAGTCACTGTTTGGAGGGACGTTATACATTTGCACCCTTCGCGAACCGGTAAGCCAACATCAAGTGGTGTTGGCACGTACCGGTCGCGTCAGCTTGCGCAACGACAAGGTTGAGCAGCCGCTATGCGAAAAAAGAAACAAGTTCAGAGCAACGAACGAACGCGCAGTTCTTTAGGCATAGAGAACGTGATGTTCTCCTCGCGACCTGCCAGTTCATCAGCACCGGTGGCTCCCCAGGCCTGCAACTGCTGGATCACGCCGCGCACCAGGACTTCCGGGGCGGATGCGCCAGCGGTGATGCCGATACGCTCGACGCCGTCGAACCAGCTCTTTTTCAGGTCTTCGGCACCATCGATCAGGTAGGCCGGAGTGGACATGCGCTCTGCCAATTCGCGCAAGCGATTGGAGTTCGAGCTGTTCGGACTGCCGACCACCAGCACCACATCACACTCGTCGGCCAGTTGCTTGACCGCGTCCTGACGGTTTTGCGTGGCGTAGCAAATGTCGTCCTTGCGCGGTCCACCGATGGCCGGGAAGCGTGCACGCAGAGCGTCGATAACGCGACTGGTATCGTCCATCGACAATGTAGTCTGGGTCACGAAGGCGAGCTTTTCAGGGTTGTTCACCTGCAACGCCGCGACATCCTTCTCGTCTTCGACCAGGTAGATCGCGCCACCATTGCCAGCATCATACTGGCCCATGGTGCCTTCGACTTCCGGGTGACCAGCGTGACCGATGAGAATGCACTCTCGGCCGTCACGACTGTAGCGCGCCACTTCGATGTGGACTTTGGTCACCAGCGGGCACGTGGCATCGAACACTTTCAGCCCACGGCCAGCCGCTTCGCTGCGCACGGCCTGGGAAACACCGTGGGCACTGAAGATCACGATGACGTCGTCCGGCACCTGGTCCAGCTCTTCGACGAAGATCGCACCACGGGAGCGCAGGTCTTCGACGACAAATTTGTTGTGGACCACTTCGTGGCGCACATAGATCGGCGGCCCGAAGACTTCCAGGGCGCGGTTGACGATTTCGATCGCCCGGTCCACACCAGCGCAGAAGCCACGGGGGTTGGCGAGTTTGATTTGCATGCTGTGCCTCGTGTCTTGCGCGCGAAAACAATGAAAAACAAACTGTGGGAGCGAGCTCGCTCCCACAGGGTCCGGTGGCACCAGAAGCTGCCCCGTAATGCCTTACAGCGCTTTGACGGAGATGATCTCTACGTCAAAGGTCAACGTCTTGCCCGCCAGCGGATGGTTGAAGTCGATGGTCACTTGCGCGTCATCGAACTCTTTGACCACGCCCGGCAATTCAGTATTGGCCGCATCGTTGAAGATCACCAGCAAACCTGGCGACAGCTCCATGTCCTGGAACTGTGAACGCGGGATGATCTGCACGTTTTGCGGGTTGGGCTGGCCGAAAGCGTTTTCCGGTTCGATGCTCAGCGTGCGCTTGTCACCGGCCTTGAAACCGAACAGCGCCGCTTCGAAACCTGGCAACAGGTTGCCGTCACCGACCTTGAAGGTCGCCGGGGCTTTATCGAAGGTGCTGTCCACCGTGTCGCCGTTCTCCAGGCGCAATGCGAAATGCAAGGTGACTTCCGTGTTCTGGCCGATGCGTTGCTCAGCCAATACCTGTTCAGTCATGAACGGTTTCTCCGGTCTTTTTACTTTTGAACATATCCAGTGCCAACATGACAGCACCAACCGTGATTGCGCTGTCGGCAAAGTTGAACGCAGGGAAATACCAGCGATTCTGCCAATGCACCAGAATGAAATCGATCACATGGCCCAGGGCAATGCGGTCATACAGATTGCCCAGCGCGCCGCCGAGCACCAGTGCCAGCGCAACCGCCAGCCAGGTCTCGTGGCGCCCCAGACGCTTGAGCCACACCACCAGCACCACACTGACCACGACTGCGATTAACGCGAACAACCAGCGCTGCCAGCCGGAACTGTCAGCCAGGAAGCTGAACGCCGCACCAGTGTTGTAGGCCAGGGTCCAGCTGAAGTAATCGGGGATGATTACGATCTGCTGGTACATCTGGAGCTTGCCTTCGAAGTAGAACTTGCTGGCCTGGTCGATGACCAGGACCAGCAAACTCAACCAGAGCCAGCTCAGCCGTCCGAAACGGCCAACGGCATTAGGCATAGTGACGGACCTCGCCAGCGCCGCTGATGTTGTCGACGCAACGGCCGCAGATTTCCGGATGCTCCGGGTTCACACCGACGTCTTCACGGCAGTGCCAGCAACGAGCGCACTTGGCGTGGCCCGACTTGACGATTTTCAGCTTCAGGCCGCTGACTTCAGTGACCACGGCATCGGCCGGTGCTTGCACCAATGGCGCAACACTGGCGGTCGAAGTGATCAGTACAAAGCGCAGTTCGTTGCTCAACTTGGCCAGGTCGGCGGTGAGCTCGTCTTCGGCGAACAGTGTCACTTCGGCCTGCAGGTTGCCACCGACAGCCTTGGCTGCACGCTGGATTTCCATTTCCTTGTTGACCGCGACCTTGACCGCCATGATCCGGTCCCAGTAAGCGCGATCCAGCTCAATGCCTTCCGGCAGTTCGCTCAGGCCTTCGTACCAGGTGTTGAGCATGACAGACTCGTTACGCTCGCCCGGCAGGTACTGCCACAGTTCGTCGGCGGTGAACGCCAGGATCGGCGCAATCCAGCGCACCAGCGCCTCGGAGATGTGGAATAGCGCAGTCTGGCACGAACGACGGGCCTTGCTGTCGGCGCCAGTGGTGTACTGACGATCCTTGATGATATCGAGGTAGAAGCCGCCCAGTTCCTGCACGCAGAAGTTGTGGATCTTCGAGTACACGTTCCAGAAGCGGTATTCGCCGTAGTGCTCTTGCAGTTCGCGTTGCAACAGCAGGGTACGGTCCACGGCCCAACGGTCCAGCGCCAGCATTTCTTCGGCCGGCAGCAGGTCGGTGGCCGGGTTGAAGCCGGTCAGGTTCGAAAGCAGGAAACGCGCGGTGTTACGGATACGCCGGTAGGCGTCCGCACTGCGTTGCAGGATCTGCTCGGAAACCGCCATTTCACCCGAATAGTCGGTCGAGGCTACCCACAGACGCATGATGTCGGCACCCAGGGTGTCGTTGACTTTCTGTGGCGCGATCACGTTGCCCAGGGACTTGGACATCTTGCGGCCGGACTCGTCGACCGTGAAGCCGTGAGTCAGCAGTTCGCGATACGGTGCGTGGTTGTCGATGGCGCAACCGGTCAGCAGCGACGAGTGGAACCAGCCACGGTGTTGGTCCGAACCTTCCAGGTACAGGTCGGCGCGCGGGCCGGTTTCGTGACCCATCGGGTGCGAACCGCGCAGAACGTGCCAGTGCGTAGTACCCGAGTCGAACCAGACGTCGAGGGTGTCGCTGATCTTGTCGTACTGCGGCGCTTCATCGCCCAGCAGTTCGGCGGCGTCCAGCTTGAACCAGGCCTCGATGCCTTCGACTTCAACACGCTTGGCAACTTCTTCCATCAGCTCGACGGTTCGTGGGTGCAGTTCGCCGCTTTCCTTGTTCAGGAAGAACGGGATCGGCACGCCCCAGTTGCGCTGACGGGAAATGCACCAGTCCGGACGGTTGGCGATCATCGAGTGCAGACGCGCCTGGCCCCAGGCCGGGACGAACTTGGTGTCTTCGATGGCCTTGAGCGAACGCTGGCGCAGGGTGTCGCCGGTGGTCGGCTGCTTGTCCATGCCGATGAACCACTGCGCGGTGGCGCGGTAGATCAGCGGGGTCTTGTGGCGCCAGCAGTGCATGTAGCTGTGTTCGATGACGGTGGTGTGCAGCAACGCACCGACTTCGGTCAGTTTGTCGACGATGGCCGGATTGGCCTTCCAGATGAACTGGCCGCCGAAGAATTCCAGCGACGGAACGTAAACGCCGTTGCTTTGGACCGGATTGAGGATGTCATCGTTGACCATGCCGTACTTCTTGCAGGTCACGAAGTCGTCCACGCCGTAGGCCGGAGATGAGTGAACCACACCGGTGCCGGCGCCCAGTTCAACGTAGTCGGCCAGGTAAACCGGCGACAGACGGTCGTAGAACGGGTGACGGAAGTTGATCAGTTCCAGCGCTTTACCGGTGGTGGTCGCAACGACCGAGCCTTCCAGCGAGTAGCGCGCCAGGCACGACTCGACCAGTTCTTCAGCCAGCACCAGCAGTTTGTCGCCGACGTCGACCAGGGCGTAGTTGAATTCCGGGTGAACGTTCAGCGCCTGGTTGGCCGGGATGGTCCACGGGGTGGTGGTCCAGATCACGATCGAGGCAGGCTTGGCCAGCGACGGCAGACCGAAAGCGGCAGCCAGCTTGGCTTCATCGGCAATCGGGAAGGCCACGTCGATGGTTGAGGACTTCTTGTTTTCGTACTCGACTTCCGCTTCGGCCAGGGCCGAACCACAGTCGAAGCACCAGTTCACAGGCTTCAAGCCCTTGAACACGAAACCGCCTTTGACGATTTCGGCCAAGGCACGGATTTCACCAGCTTCGTTCTTGAAGTCCATGGTCTTGTACGGGTTGGCGAAGTCGCCCAACACGCCCAGACGGATGAATTCGGACTTCTGCCCTTCGATCTGCTCGGTAGCGTAGGCGCGGCACAGTTCGCGGGTCTTGTCGGCGCCCAGGTTCTTGCCGTGGGTCACTTCGACCTTGTGCTCGATCGGCAGGCCGTGGCAGTCCCAGCCCGGAACATAAGGTGCGTCGAAGCCCGACAGGGTCTTCGAGCGGATGATCATGTCCTTGAGAATCTTGTTCAGCGCATGACCGATGTGAATCGAGCCGTTGGCGTACGGAGGGCCGTCGTGCAATACGAACTTCGGACGATCCTTGCCAATCTCGCGCAACTTTCCGTACAGGCCAATACTGTCCCAGCGCTGCAGGATCTGCGGTTCGCGCTGTGGCAGGCCGGCCTTCATTGGGAAGGCGGTGTCCGGAAGGTTTAGCGTGGCTTTATAGTCGGTCATTTAAGGCTCTTCATTAGCGATGGGCGCTAGGTGCGGCTAGTGCACGGGCGGCGGCGACATCCGCGTTGATCGCCGTTTTCAACGCCTCCAGAGAGGCGAAACGCTGCTCTTCACGCAGCTTGTGGTGGAAAACCACCGTTAAACGCCGGTCATACAGATCGCCGGCAAAATCTAAAAGATGTATTTCGAGGTGGGCCTTGCCATCACCTTGTACCGTTGGCCGCACGCCGATATTGGCGACGCCTGGCCAGGTCTTGCCGTCGATGTCGACGTTGACCAGGTAAACCCCGGAAAGCGGAACGCGACGGCGCTTGAGTTGTATGTTGGCCGTGGGCGTACCCAACTGGCGAGCCAGCTTCTGGCCGTGGAGTACCCGCCCGGTAATCTGGAACGGCCGACCCAGCAGCCGCTCGGCCAAGGCAAAATCAGCTGCGGCCAGGGCATTGCGGACCTGAGTGCTGCTGACGCGAATACCATCCAGCTCAACGGTTTGCGCCGCCTCGACGGTAAAACCCTGAACGATACCGGCCTGTTGCAGGAAATCGAAATCTCCCGCGCGGTCACAGCCGAAACGGAAGTCATCCCCGACCTCCAGGTGCTGGACGCCAAGACCATCGACCAGAATGGTATCGACGAACTCACTGGCACTGAGCTTGCTCAGGCGCTGGTTGAAAGCCAGGCACAGAACACGGTCGACGCCTTCGGCAGCCAGCAATTGCAGCTTGTCCCTCAGGCGGGCCAGACGGGCCGGCGCGGTGTCCGGAGCGAAAAACTCTCGCGGTTGCGGCTCGAAAATCACCACGCAGCTGGGCACGCCCAACTCGAGCGCACGCTCACGCAGGCGCGCCAGGATAGCCTGGTGGCCGCGGTGTACACCGTCAAAGTTGCCAATAGTGGCGACACAGCCCCGATGCCGGGGGCGCAGATTGTGGAGGCCTCGAACCAGCTGCATAACGCGCTTCTTGCTCATAAAGTGGTCGATTATAACCACACCCGGCGGCCGACGACAGGCAACACCGTAACCCAAAGTGATCGAGCCGACAAAACCGCCGGCTCGCCCGTGTTTATCAAGGCCAGAACCTCAGCCCAGCGCCTTGCGATTGAAGTCGCGCAAACGGAAGCCCATCAACATTAACATGCCGAAATAAGCCACCACACCGGCAACTACCAAGGCCCCCAGACGCAGGAAACGCTCAAGCATCTGCCCCTCGCCCCAGGCCGGCATGAAATGCATCCCTGCCAGCAACACGCCAGACATCACCGCTACCGCAACCACCAACTTGAAGCCGAACTTTGCCCAGCCCGGTTGCGGCTGGTACATCTGCTGTTTACGCAGCTGATAGAAGAGCAGCCCTGCATTGAGGCAGGCACCGGCGCTGATGGCGAGCGCCAGGCCCGCGTGAGCCAGCGGACCGATCAGCAACAGGTTGAACAACTGAGTGACGACCAACGTGAAAATTGCGATTTTTACCGGTGTGCGGATGTTTTGTTGCGCATAAAAGCCCGGCGCGAGCACTTTGATCACGATAATCCCGAGCAAACCAACGGAATAGGCGACCAACGCGCGCTGAGTCATGGCCGCATCATGGGCATCAAACTGACCGTACTGGAACAGTGAAACCGTCAACGGCTCGGCCAGAATCCCCAGCGCGAAGGCGCAAGGCAATACCAGCACGAAGCAAAGACGCAGGCCCCAATCGAGGATGCGTGAGTATTCGTGGCGATCCTTGCTGGCGTAAGTCTTGGCCAGAGTCGGTAGCAGAATCGTCCCCAGCGCCACACCCAACACGCCGGATGGCAACTCCATCAAACGGTCGGCGTAGTACATCCAGGACACGGAACCTGCGACCAGGAACGAAGCGAAAATCGTATTGATGATCAGCGAGATCTGGCTCACCGACACCCCGAGAATCGCCGGCAACATCTGTTTCATCACCCGCCAGACGCCGCTGTCGCGCAGGTTCAGACGCGGCAACACCAGCATGCCGATCTTTTTCAGGTGCGGCAGTTGATAGAGCAACTGTGCCAGTCCACCCACCAGCACCGCCCAACCGAGCGCCATTACGGGCGGATCGAAGTACGGTGTCAGGAACAACGCAAAAATAATCATGCTGACGTTGAGCAGCGTCGGCACGAATGCCGGGACCGAAAAACGGTTCCAGGTGTTGAGGATCGCACCCGCCAGCGACGACAGGGAAATCAGCAATATGTAAGGAAAGGTCACCCGCAACAGGCTAGTGGTCAGCTCGAACTTCTCGGGAGTATCGATGAAACCCGGCGCGGTCACCCAGATGACCCACGGGGCGGCAATCATGCCCAACGCCGTGACGAGTGCCAGCACCAGCGTCAGCAGGCCGGAAACATAGGCAATGAAGGTTCGCGTCGCCTCATCCCCTTTCTGGCTTTTATATTCGGCAAGAATCGGTACGAATGCCTGGGAAAACGCCCCTTCGGCAAAAATCCGCCGCAACAGATTGGGCAGTTTGAAGGCGATGAAGAAGGCGTCTGTCGCCATTCCCGCGCCGAATGCACGCGCAATAAGGGTGTCACGAACAAATCCCAAAACCCGGGAAAGCATCGTGATAGAGCTGACGGCGGCCAACGATTTGAGCAGATTCATTGAAAGAGTTTGTGCCTGTCGATAAACAGCAGGCGAACTACGCGCCCACTTATGCGATACTCCGCGCCGCAACAGCACAGAGCCAAAGCTCGCGAGTTTACAGGTCGCACGCTGGAAAGAAATATCCAGAGGTGTAGCACCTACCACTTAGCGGAACGTCTCAACCGCCCTTGACAAGACCTCAACTCATCGGCATGATTCGCGGCCTATTTTGTTTGCTATTTCCTAAAAAGTCTTTCGAGGAGCTCGACGGTGGCCAACTCACCTTCCGCCAAAAAACGTGCAAAACAGGCTGAGAAGCGTCGCAGCCACAACGCCAGCCTGCGTTCCATGGTTCGTACCTACATCAAGAATGTAGTTAAGGCCATCGACGCAAAAGACGCTGCCAAAGCTCAAGCTGCTTACGTTCTGGCTGTGCCAGTTATCGACCGTATGGCCGATAAAGGCATCATCCACAAGAACAAGGCCGCTCGTCATAAGAGCCGCCTGAATGGCCACGTGAAGGCCCTGAACGTTGCCGCTGCTGCCTAAGCGACTCGTTCATTAAAAAACCGACCTCAGGGTCGGTTTTTTATTGCCTGCGATTTGATGGACACATAAAAAACTGTGGGAGCGAGCTTGCTCGCGATAGCGGATATCCAGCCATTGCAGATGCTGAATGTTAATCCGTCTTCGCGAGCAAGCTCACTCCCACAGTTTGAATTGCGTCAGATTATTGGGCGCTCGCCCACGGCAAAATCGGAATCGCCGTCACCGCATTCTGCGGACTGCCCTCGATCAGGCGATCGCTGTACACCAGATACACCAGCGTATTGCGCTTTTTGTCGAGGAAGCGCACCACCTGCATGGTCTTGAACACCAGGGACGTGCGCTCCTTGAACACCTCATCACCATCCTTGAGCTCACCCTTGAAACTGATCGGTCCGACCTGCCGGCAAGCGATAGACGCTTCGGCACGATCTTCGGCCAAACCAAGACCACCCTTCACCCCACCGGTCTTGGCGCGCGACAGATAGCAGGTCACGCCGTCGACCTTGGGATCATCAAAGGCCTCGACCACAATCCGGTCATTCGGCCCGACGAACTTGAACACCGTCGACACCTGACCGATCTCTTCGGCCGACGCCAGCAGCGGCATCGCCAACAGCAATCCCAACAATCCTTTTGCCACGCGCATTCAGGTATTCCTTCAGACCAGGATCAGGTTATCGCGGTGAACCAGCTCCGGTTCCGCCATGTAACCCAACAGACCGACAATCGCCTCAGACGACTGACCGATGATTTTTTGCGCCTCTAGCGCACTATAGTTGGCCAGGCCACGGGCAATCTCGCGACCGTCCGGCGCCACGCAAACCACCATCTCGCCACGACGGAAGCTGCCCTGCACCAATTTGACCCCAACCGGCAGCAAGCTCTTGTTGCCCTGAGACAACGCAGCCACCGCACCCGCATCCAGCACCAGGGTGCCACGGGTTTGCAGATGACCGGCCAGCCACTGCTTGCGCGCCGCCAACATGCCGCGCTCCGGCGACAGCAGGGTGCCGATGCGCTCGCCCGCCTTGAGGCGATCCAACACACGCTCAAGCCGCCCACCAACGATAATGGTGTGAGCACCGGAACGGGCCGCCAGACGCGCAGCACGCAATTTGGTCTGCATACCACCACGCCCCAGCGCACCACCGGTGCCACCCGCCACCGCGTCGAGCGCCGGATCATCGGCGCGCGCCTCGTAAATCAGCTGGGCATCCGGATTGTTGCGCGGATCAGCATCGAACATTCCGTCGCGATCCGTCAGGATCACCAGCAAGTCCGCCTCGACCAGGTTCGCCACCAGCGCCGCCAGGGTGTCGTTGTCGCCAAAACGGATTTCGTCGGTGACCACGGTGTCATTCTCGTTGATCACCGGGATAACCTTCAGCTCGACCAGCGCACGCAAGGTGCTGCGGGCATTCAGGTAGCGCTTGCGATCGGACAAGTCGTCGTGAGTCAGGAGAATCTGCGCGGTATGCCGACCATGCTTGGCGAAGCTCGACTCCCAGGCCTGCACCAACCCCATCTGGCCGATTGCGGCGGCAGCCTGAAGTTCGTGCATCGCACTGGGTCGCGAGGTCCAGCCCAAACGGCTCATACCGGCCGCCACCGCCCCGGAGGACACCAGCACCAGCTCGACACCCGCCTCATGCAAGGCCACCATCTGCTCAACCCAGACACCCATTGCCGCGCGATCCAGGCCCTTGCCGTCCGCCGTCAGCAAAGCGCTGCCGATCTTCACGACCCAACGCTGCGCACCTGTCACCTTGCTCCGCATCATCTTCAACCTTAGCTTGAGGGCTGCACGACCTAGCACCGCCCGTGACATTATTCGTGGTTATTCGTGACCAACGATCGATTTCCAGATACCAAAACGCCGCTCGATTGAGCGGCGCTTAAGTTTATCGCAACGAATCAGTCACGCACGTAAATGATTTCCGGACCGTCTTCGTCATCCACATCTTCTTCGTCCCAATCATCGTCGCCGATGTCGTGGACCGACTTCACGCCGCTGCGACGCAGGGCACGCTTGTCATCCAGCGCCTGCAGTTGCGCGCGAGCTTCGTCTTCGATGCGCTGATCGAGATCAGCCAACTCTTCCTTGTAGGCCGGGTCATTGGCCAGGCGATCGGCACGATCTTCCATGTAACGCATGATGTCGTGGCACAGACGCTCGGTACCGAGCTTGGAGATGGCCGAGATCACATAGACCGGACCAGTCCATTCCAGGCGATCAACGATTTCCTTGACGCGAGCATCATGCTCTTCATCAAGGATCTGGTCACACTTGTTCAGGACCAGCCAGCGATCACGCTCCGCCAGGGACGGGCTGAACTTGATCAACTCGTTGACGATCACTTCAGCGGCATCCGGTGCACTGGCATCATCCAGCGGCGCCATGTCCACGAGGTGCAGCAGCAGACGCGTACGCGCCAAGTGCTTGAGGAATCGAATGCCCAGACCAGCACCTTCGGAAGCGCCTTCGATCAAACCCGGAATATCGGCAATGACGAAGCTCTTCCAGCGATCGACGCTGACCACACCCAGGTTCGGCACCAGCGTGGTGAACGGGTAGTCGGCAACTTTCGGCTTGGCAGCCGAAACCGAACGGATAAAGGTACTTTTACCGGCGTTCGGCAAACCCAGCAGACCCACGTCAGCCAGTACTTTCATTTCCAGCTTCAGGTCACGCTGCTCGCCCGGTTTGCCCGGAGTGGTCTGGCGCGGCGCACGGTTGGTACTGGATTTGAAACGGGTGTTGCCCAGACCGTGCCAGCCGCCCTGCACCACCATCAACTTCTGACCAGCCTTGGTCAGGTCGCCGATGACTTCCTGAGTCGCGGAGTCGATCACCGTGGTGCCGACCGGAACGCGCAGGATCAGGTCTTCACCCTTCTTGCCGGTGCAGTCAGTGCTGCCGCCGTTGGAGCCACGCTCGGCATCGAAGTGCCGGGTGTAACGGTAGTCCACCAGGGTGTTGAGGTTTTCGTCGGCCATCATGTAGATGGAACCGCCGTCACCGCCATCACCACCGTTCGGACCACCGTTCTCGATAAATTTTTCCCGACGGAAACTCATGGCGCCATTACCGCCATCACCAGCCTTTACGCGAATCGATACTTCATCAACAAACTTCATAACAAACGCCTCTCGCCATACGGACGAGCCGAAAAACAATCAAGACATAAGACTCTTGCAAAAATGAGCGCAGCGACCCTTAACCACGATACCTACATCGTACGCCGACAGCCCATACAAACAGCTTTGCAAGAGACTCACCCCACAAACGAAAAAGCCCCGTCGCGAGACAGGGCTTTTCCAGCGATCACGCAATTAAGCTGCGACTACGCTCACGTAACGACGACCGAAGGCGCCCTTTACTTCGAACTTGATCACGCCTTCGACTTTAGCGAAGAGGGTGTGATCTTTACCCATGCCAACGCCGTAGCCAGCGTGGAATTGGGTGCCGCGCTGACGCACGATGATGTTGCCTGCTTTGATAGCCTGGCCGCCATACATCTTCACGCCAAGGCGTTTGGCTTCTGAGTCGCGACCGTTACGGGTACTACCACCAGCTTTTTTGTGTGCCATGAGTTCAATTCTCCTAGTGAGGAATTAGGCTGTAATTAAGCCTGAATACCGGTGATTTTGATCTCGGTGTACCACTGGCGGTGGCCCATACGCTTCATGTGATGCTTACGGCGACGGAACTTGATGATGCGGACTTTATCGTGACGACCTTGGGAGATCACTTCAGCCACAACGGTAGCGCCAGCAACAACTGGAGCGCCGATATTCACGTCGTCACCGTTGGCAACCAACAGAACGCGATCAAAGGTAACGGATTCGCCGGTAGCGATTTCCAGTTTTTCGATCTTCAGGTATTCACCTGGGGCGACTTTGTACTGCTTGCCGCCAGTAACGATTACTGCATAAGACATGGTATTTCTCCGATAATCCTGCTCACCCAGCTCTTTATAAGAAGAGGTATTGGCTGGCATGGCTGCATGGGGCTGGAGGCCCGTTTGCAATTGCGTAAGGCAGGTGCTGCCCAGGAAGTTCAGGGTGCGCGATTGTACGCAAGCCACGCTAGCCTTGCAAGAGGCCGTCCATCGCGCCTTGACACCTGCAAGCGTGGGTCCTAGCATGCCGCGCAACCCTTCTGGAGCGACTGTCGCTGATGCAACCCCAAGCTTTCTACCGCGCGGTGGCGGACGATTTTAGCGCCGTCGACGGCATCATCAAGAAGCAGCTGACTTCCCGAGTGCCGCTGGTATCGAAAATCGGCGATTACATTACCTCGGCCGGCGGCAAACGCCTGCGCCCTTTATTGGTGTTGCTGTGTGGCAAGGCTCTTGGCCGTGAGGGCGACGAACTGCGTCTGCTGGCCGCGACCATCGAGTTCCTGCACACCGCCACCCTGCTGCATGACGATGTGGTCGACATGTCCGGCATGCGCCGTGGCCGCTCGACCGCCAACGCCATGTGGGGCAACGCGCCAAGCGTACTGGTCGGTGACTTCCTGTATTCGCGCTCCTTCGAAATGATGGTCGAGCTGGGCTCCATGCCAGTGATGAAGATCCTTTCGCAAGCCACGCGCATCATCGCCGAAGGCGAAGTATTGCAGCTGTCGAAGGTGCGGGACGCCAGCACCACCGAAGAAACCTACATGGAAGTCATCCGCGGCAAGACCGCGATGCTCTTCGAAGCCTCGACCCACAGCGCCGCCGCCCTGTGCCAGGCCACGCCAGAACAGGCCGAAGCCCTGCGTACATTCGGTGATCACTTGGGCGTGGCCTTCCAACTGGTCGACGACCTGCTCGACTACAAAGGCGACGCCGAAACCCTGGGCAAGAACGTCGGTGACGATCTGGCCGAAGGCAAGCCGACCCTGCCACTGATCTACACCATGCGCGAAGGTACGCCGGAACAGGCAGCCCTGGTGCGCAAGGCGATCCAGAAAGGCGGAATCGAAGACCTGGAAAGCATCCGCGAAGCCGTGGAAGCCTCGGGCTCGCTGGAGTACACCGCGCAACTGGCACGCGATTATGTGGCACGCGCAATCCAGTGTCTCGAAGCGTTGCCTGCCAGCGAATACCGCGACGCACTGGTTGAACTGAGCGAGTTCGCGGTCGCGCGTACGCACTGACAACGCTGCAAGCCCCCTGTGGGAGCGAGCTTGCTCGCGATTAGGCACTTACATTCAACATTGTTGTTGACTGAAAGGACGCCATCGCGAGCAAGCTCGCTCCCACAGGTTTGTTCCCCACAGGTTTTCCTGCGCTGCCCCCCTCCCTGCTAAAACCCTATATAATGTGCGCTTTTTCGCGATCCTGAATCCAAGGAGCCTTAGTGAGCACGTTGCCACCCTGCCCAAAATGCAATTCCGAATACACCTATGAAGACGGCGCCCAGCTGATCTGTCCCGAGTGCGCCCACGAGTGGTCCGCCAGCGGTGAAGCCGAAGCGGTGTCCGATGACACAGTGAAAAAGGATTCGGTCGGCAACGTCCTGCAAGACGGCGACACCATCACCGTGATCAAGGACCTCAAGGTCAAGGGTACGTCTTTGGTGGTCAAGGTCGGCACCAAGGTCAAGAACATCCGCCTGTGCGATGGCGATCACGACATCGACTGCAAGATCGACGGCATCGGCCCGATGAAACTCAAGTCCGAGTTCGTCAGAAAAGTCTGAGCCTGCTGTTATCCATCCCGCGCCTGGCGCGGGATGGCGCCCCCCCTCCCCTGCTTCGCCCAGTAATTCCTCGCAATAGCCAAACGCCAGTCCTTTTGACCTGACGCAATCTTTACCCGGAAAAAAGCGTAAACCGCCAATAGGCCCTTGCTATTTGATGAATAAGAATTATTCTCATAAAGCCTTCAATGGAGATGAGAACCATGACTTATCTGATCGATGCCTGGCTGGACCGCCCACACCCTTACCTCAGGATCCTGCATCGGGAAACCGGGGAAGTCTGCGCAGTGCTTGAAGAAGAAGCCTTGAGCGAACTGCAGGACCAAGGTGATCTTGACCTCAATGGCCTGAGCTCCAGCGAGCCGGTGGTGCTCAAGGAACTGGTGCGTAATCTGTTTCTGTTCTGCTATGCCCGGGCGTTGCGCCCGCACAGTGAACTGCACCACAAGATCGAAATATGAAAAAAGCTGCAAAATTTTGTAGGAGCGAGCTTGCTCGCGAAGAACTCAAACACACCGCGTTCATTCAGGATGGCCGCGTTATCGTTAACGCCCATCGCGAGCAAGCTCGCTCCTACAGGTACAGGTAATCAGCGGGTCTTACAGAACGTCGAGCAGTTCGACGTCGAACACCAGTACGCTGTGCGGCGGAATGCTGCCAACGCCTTGAGCGCCGTAAGCCAGTTCGCTCGGCACGTACAGGCGCCATTTGCTGCCGGCGTTCATCAGTTGCAGGGCTTCGGTCCAGCCGGCGATCACGCCACCAACCGGGAATTCCGCAGGCTGGCCGCGCTCGTAGGAGCTGTCGAACACTGTGCCGTCGATCAGGGTGCCGTGGTAATGAGTACGCACGGAGTCTTCACGGGATGGCTTGGCGCCTTCGCCAGCGGTCAGGACTTCGAACTGCAGACCGGAAGCCAGGGTGGTGATACCTTCACGCTTGGCGTTTTCAGCCAGGAAGGCCAGGCCTTCACCAGCAGCCGCTTCAGCCTTGGCTGCAGCTTCGGCCTGCATGATTTCGCGAATGACCTTGAAGCTGGCGGACATTTCTTCCTGACCCACACGGCTTGGTTTGCCGGCGAATGCGTCGGTCAGACCTGCCAGGATCGCGTCCAGGCTTACGCCCGGTGGCGGGTTGTCGCGCAGTTGGTCGCCCAGCTGACGGCCAATACCGTAGCTGACGCGGGTTTCGTCGGTGGACAGATTTACTTCGGACATGACACTGCTCCGCTGTGCGGACGGCTCGGGAACTTGCCATGCGTGCACAGCGCGTCCCGGAGCGCCCGGAACCAAAAGGGCCAGCAGACTAGCACAGATGTCATGTCATTGATGAGGGACCTCAGGCGATCGGCACCTTCAGGTTTTCCTCAACATCGGCAGCCAGCCCGCACATTTCGTCATGCACGACCGTGTGCACAAGGTTGAAGTGCAACTTCGGAAAGGAGCGCAGCACATCACGGGCATGCTCCACCGAGCGCAACTGCATCGTGTGACCTGGCGTATCGTTCAAGGGATACGCCGCTCCGTGCATACGCGCTTCAAGCAGGTAAATGCCTCCCTCCATGGAGATCAGGTTCAACTCATCGACCTTCCCGGCGACGGCATACGCATTCAACTCTTGCAGGTTCATGAACGCACCTCATGCAGTGGCGTGCCAATACCCTTACAGGGATATGCCTCGGTGCATCAAAGCACAAGCCACAAACGACGCCGCCCGTCTGTTTTGCAACAGACGGGCGGCGTGTTTCATGAGGCCGGCAATGGATCAGTGCTTGGTGACTTTATCCAGGTAACCCATGGCGAAGGCCGAGACCACGAAGGTCATGTGGATGATCACGTACCACTGCAAATGCTCGGGATCAACGTTCTTGGCGTCCATGAAGATGCGCAGCAGGTGAATGGACGAGATCGCCACGATCGATGCGGCGACCTTCATCTTCAGCGACGAAGAGTCCATGGTGCCCAGCCAGTTGAGCTTTTCCTTGGAGTCATCGATGTCCAGTTGCGAGACGAAGTTCTCGTAGCCGGAAATCATCACCATCACCAGCAAGCCGCCCACCAGGGCCATGTCGATCAGCGACAGCAGCACCAGGATCAAGTCCGATTCGGCCATCGAAAACACGTTCGGGATGACGTGGAAGACTTCCTGGAAGAATTTCAGTGCCAGCGCCAGCAGCCCGAGGGACAGGCCGAAATAGATCGGTGCCAGCAGCCAGCGCGAGGCGTACATTGCATTTTCGATAAAGCGTTCCATTGAATCTCACACGTTGGACTGGAAATGGCGGCGAGTATACCAGCCACCCATCCATACCCAGAAGCAGCCAGAAACCGTCGGAAAATCCGTCACCTGCGCCTGTGTATCAAAGTTTTTCTGCTAGTGTCCAAATCATTGACTGCTCAGTGATGTCGGACAGGAAGACTGGAAATGGATGTGCAATTGCCTTTGACGAGTGCCGGAATTTGCCTGGCGCTGCTGCTGAGCGGCTGCTCACCCAGCGAAGAAAAACGCCAGGTCAGCCTCGAAGAAAAAACCGCGCAGTTCGAAAAGTCGTTGGACGCCATTCAGGATCCGAAGCTCAAGGATGCCGTGTCGGAGCTGGGTGGCTCACTGCTGTTGCTCGAACGCGCGCAACTCAAGCTCGACAGCAAGCCGGTGGAAACCGAATACAGCGAAGACGCCCTCGCCATGCTCAAGCACTACCCGAGCCCGCAGGCCCTGGTCGACACCTACATCAACGGGTTGTTCGTGCTGCAAAAGGACTCCAGTTCCGACTATCTGATCGATCTGCAGCCAGTGTTCCCCTTCACGTTCAGCGTTCCTGCCGCGTTTTTGTTTCCCCATGGTCTGGAATGGCAGTCGGTCACGTTAAGCAACAAACGGGTGATTCCATTCCAGCCGGAATGGTCGGAAACAGACCCCGGCATTCAGCTCAGCCCATCGAGCTCCAACCTGACCAACCCCGATGACCTGACCGTGGCCTACCCCTTCATCGAAGGCCTCGACATTGACAGAAAGCAGCAACCGCAACCGGTGAGCCTGCAAGGCAACGTCGAAGTCATCGCGCCACGCCGCCTCTACAGCTTCGACCTGACGAAAAAGGACGTAGGTCAGACCCGCACCAATGACAACCTGAGCGTCACCCTCCTCACATTGACGAACAACTACGCGGAAATCGAATACAACAACAGCACGCCGCTGGCCCCCGAAGTCAGTGAAACACCGCTAAACCCGCTGATCGTCCAGGCCCGGGACAGCACCGGGCAATTCATTGCGCGCGCTGGTTCAATCAACGAAACCTCGGTACAAATTGCCTTCTATCAGCAGCAACTGGCCAAGATGCAGCAGCAAAAGAGCTGGAGCGAAGCCCTGGAAAGGCAGCTCGACGAAGAACAACGCAACTTTGAGAAACAGCAGGCTCGACATTATTCGAAGGTGTACTTCAACGGGACGATCGAAACTCTCGAAGTCAGCATGCTGGATTTTTCTACCGTCACGGTCACCCGAAAGGACCTCGACCTGCCGATCCGGCGCTTCGATGCCTATACCACGGACAAGTCCATCCAGCCCTTGAACCTGTCCGTTGTGGTCTATGACGACCAGGCGGCGGGCTGGCTGAAAGGGGCAACGCTGAGTGAGGATCAGCTGAAAAAGAACGTCAGCATCAGTCAATCGGTCGACGACCCCAGCGCTGCGCGAATCGAATTCACTCACCTGCGTACCTTCAACGATGAACTGCTCGGCACATCGTTCAACCCCGGTGAAAGTCCGGTGAGCTTCTTTACCGAAGACACTCGTGGCAATCGCGACGAGCCGATCGAACTGCCGTCAGAGGCATACCAGATCGATCCCCTGCGCGGCACCATCACTTACGATCTGAATCTGTTTCCACAAACCCCGGCCTATGCGGTGGGCTCGATGCCGTTGTTCCTGGCCACGGTCGACAAGCAAACCGTCGAAGCCCATCAACTGCCCAAGGGCCTCGCGTTCAAAGACAATGCACTGGTGGTGGACCTTAAGGTATTTCCGACCCAGGACTGGCGCTTTTTCGCCAAGGACGACAGCGGTAGTTACTTGAAGGAGACTCTATCGGTCAGTCACGGCGCGAGCGCACAGGGGCCGGCGCAGTTTGCCGTGCATTACTTCTACGGACAGCCTACGCGCCTGGAAACCTATCAGCGCACTGATCTCACCACCGTGCAATATGGTTTCGAAGTCAAACTCGACAAGGCCGACATGACGCGCCTTGATCAATAGTGCCACTCAGTGCTCGGGGTGAAACTCGAAGCCGCCCATATTTCGGCAGCGACCACCGTTGATTTCCCGCAGTTGGGCTTGCAGGTGCAGGCACCAGATTTGCGGATCGTCGGCCAACTCGTAGCCGTGCAGGGTCAGGCTTTCAACGATGGTGTCGAGGATTGATTCAGCGACGAACGGACCGTGGAACGGGCCTTGGGCCTTGATGGCCGAAGGTTGTTCACCGGCCATTCCGGCGGCGAACAGCAGAGTCCACATGCCCGTATCTCCCGCCAATGGGCGGATGGCACATTCGATACGGGTCACAAGGCCCAGGCATTGACGGGTGAGGCAGAGGTTGCGCGACATGGCGGCGACCCTCGGTAGATCCGGTGTTCAGCCCCCATGGGAAGGCTGTCTCGATCCTGTGATTACGTCGATATCCTTGAGCAGAGAATAGAAGAAAAGTCTGGCTTGCAGGCCGAGGCAAGACCGAAAGGCGCCGAATGGTCATAGTGTGAATATTGACGTCAGTTCGACGACGCTTTTCCAGTGTTTACACAAACAAATGTGGGAGCGGGCTTGCTCGCTCCCACAGGGGATTGCACAGTTTCAAATCAACGATGCATCAGGCCGGCTTGGTTTCCGCCAAAGCCTCTTGCGCCAACTCCTTCTCGGCTTCCTTGAGATCATCTTCGCTGATCATTTCCGCGATAACCCGCAGGCGCTCCACGACCCGCGCGTTCACGCTGCCTTCAGGGAACTCGCCATTCTCGTCCGGTTCGCCGGCCGGCTCGCCGACCAGCAGACTCAAGGCTTCGTCGGCCTGACGGACCGCGTAGACATGGAACTGACCCGCACGCACCGCCGCCAGCACCTTCTCATCGAGCATCAGGGTGGCGACGTTGGCGTGAGGAATGATTGCCCCCTGCTCGCCGGTCAACCCGCGGGCTTCGCACAAACGGAAGAAGCCCTCGATCTTCTCGTTGACTCCGCCGACCGCCTGCACCTCGCCGAACTGGTTGATCGAACCAGTGATGGCAAAGCACTGCTTGAGCGGGGTTTTCGACAAGGCCGAGATCAGGGTGCAAGCCTCGCCCAAAGAAGCGCTGTCGCCATCGACATAACCGTAGGATTGCTCCAGGGCGATGCTCGCGGAAATCGCCAGCGGGAACTCCTGGGCGTAACGGCTGCCCAGATAACCGGTAAGGATCATCACGCCTTTGGAGTGGATTGGCTGACCGAGATTCACCTCGCGCTCGATATCGACGATACCGCTGCCGCCCGGGTACACCGTGGCGGAAATCCGCGCCGGTATACCAAAAGCCGAGTCGCCGACTTCCAGCACCGTCAAGCCATTGCACTTGCCGACCGCCGCGCCCGCGGTGTCGATCAGGATGATCCCGGCCAGCATGTCATCAAGAATCCGCGCTGACACACGACCGGTGCGGGTAGCCTTGGCCTTGAGCGCGCGTTCGATGTGCCCGGAGTCGGTCATTTCGTCGGACGCCAGGTGGCGAATGAAATCCGCCTCGCTGACCAGTTGGAACAGATCGCCAATGCGCGCCGACAAACGCCCCTGGTGCTCGGCCAGACGTGCGCTGTAAGTCGCCAGGCGTGCCACTGCATCGGCGGTCAGCGGCGCCATGCCTTCTTCGGAAGTACGGGTTTTGAGCAACTGGGCGAACTGCTCCAGGCTCTCGTCGACCATCGGGATGTCTTCGTCGAAATCCACCAGGACGCGGAACATCTCCTGGAAGTCCGGATCGAGGTCTTGCAGCGTGTAATACAGCTGACGGGCACCGATGATGACGACTTTGACCTGCAACGGAATGTGTTGCGGAGTCAGGGTCACGGTGGCCAGGCGGCCCAGTTCACCCAGCGGTGATTCCATTTTCAGTTTGCGTGATTGCAGGGCGCGTTTCAGTGCATCCCACACAAACGGCTCGCTGAGCATTTTGTCCGCTTCAAGGATCAGGAAACCGCCATTGGCCCGGTGCAGGGCACCCGGACGCAGTTGGCGGTAGGTGGTGTAAAGCGCACCCTGATCGGTGCTGTATTCGATCCGGCCAAAAAGGTTTTCGTAGGTCGGGTGCGGCTCGAACACCACCGGCGCACCGCCGCTTGCCGAGTGACCAACCACCAGGCTCGGCGCGTATTGTTCTTCCAGCAACTTGCGGGCGACAGCGTCGGTCTTGCTATCGTCTACCAACTGCTCGACCACGGACTTGAGCAAGTAAACCTGCATCGCCTGAAGATAACCACATACCGCCGCGTTCTCGGCATACTTCTCCGACAATGGCGACAACAATGGCTGCAAAGCCAGGGTGATGGTTTCTTCGTTCAGATGACGCAACTGGTTGCTCGACTCGCGCTTCCACTGCGGCAGGCTGGCGAGCTCTTCGTTCAGGCGCTCCTCCAGTGCCGAAATATCCTCGTGAAAGCGCTCGCGCTCGGCTTCCGGCAACTGGGCGAACTCAGCTTCGTCCAACGCCTTGCCGTCGCTCATCGGGGTGAAAGCGATGTTGCTGGCGTCGCGGTACAGCGCAACTTCCTTTTCCAGCGCCAGACGCTCGATGACGTCCAGGGCCTTGTCGTAGCGCTGGTTGAAGGCGCGGTCGATACTGCTTTTCTTCTGCTGGTAGGACGGATGCTCGAATACTGCCGGAAATGTCGCCAGCAGGTTGTCGATCAAACCATTGATATCACCAATGAAGTTACCGGCAGTGCCCGACGGCAACTCCAGGGCACGTGGTTCGCGCGGTTCATCGAAGTTGTTGACGTAGACCCAGTCCGCCGGGGTCTGCAGGCGCTTGCCTTCGGCCTTGAGGTAGCGTTTGACGAACGAGAACCGGCCAGTACCAGGCTCGCCCATGACGAATACGTTGTAACCAGGGCGTGGCATGGCCACACCGAACTGCAAGGCTTCGACCGCACGTTCCTGGCCAAGCACACCGCGAAAGGGCTCCAGATCATTGGTGGTAGAGAAGCTGAACTGTTCAGCGGAAAACGGACGGGTCAGCGCTTCGGGCGCTAGACGCAAGCTGGCAGCAACAGGATCAGGCATCGGGCTTCCTTAACAATCAGGCGGGGCAGATGACAGCATTCTGGCGCCGCCCATACCCGACTGGCAAGGAGCGCCGCAGGCCTGAGCACCGTCAATCGGCCAACCCCAGGCGGGCCGGGCTTGCGCCGCCGTTTTCCATGAATGTTTTGCAAAAAATCACGCAACCCTGTGATCGTGCCTAAACTCCAAACTGCGCGGCTGGACTAATGACCGGCCCACTGGCACCGGAAGGGTCTGCAGGAATACTCGCCGAGCGGCGATCAGGCAAGGCGAAGGCAGGCGAGGGAGCGGAGTGTAGGGGCCTACATGAGCATTCCGAACCTGCTTTCAACGCAGCATGATCGTCGCGCAGGCAGTTTGCATGCAGAGCCGGGGCCAGACTCCCTTGTCTATTGGTACGCACACAAAGAGAACAAAGCTATGAAACGGATTCTTCTTGGTACTCTCTTCACCGCTGTATCCATCAATGCCATGGCGCAAGCGCCTGGCGGTCCGGATTGCGGTTGGGGCAACATGCTGTTCGAAGGTCAGCGTGGTACTCCAGCTCACTTCCTGGCATCTACCACCAACGGCACCTCCGGCAACGCAACCTTCGGCATGACCTCCGGCACCAACGGTTGCGCAACCAATGCGGCGCTGACCTATGGCGGCAAATCCTGGTTTGCCATGAATGGCATGATGAACGAGCTGTCCGAAGACATGGCCAAGGGTCAGGGCGAAGCGCTGACCACCTATGCCGTGGTACTAGGCGTGGCGCCGGAAGACCGTGCGCACTTCGCCGCCGTCACTCACGAGCACTTCCAGCAGATCTTCAGCAAGGCTGACGTGACCGCAGAAGACGTGCATACCAATACCCTGGCCGTGCTCAAAGCCGACCCTCGTCTGGCCAAGTACGCGACTCAGGCTTAAGCTCGACCCGCCCCGCTTCTTTCGGGAAGCGGGTTTTGTTTTTTGGACCTGCCCCTCTTTGGGTAATGTCGCTGCCTGTAGGAGCTGACTTGCCAGCTCCTACAGGCAGCGACATCCACCTCGTTGGGTCTTTATTTTTTCCTGTTTAAGTTGCCTTCTATGCTCAACCGCCTTGCCTGGCTGGCGCTGTGTGTCTGCGCCCCGCTATCCGCCGCGTCTCACATCGACCCACAACGTTTGCAGCAACTGGCCAACGACCCTTTCTGGATTTCCCTGGGCCATTACGAAACCGCCAAGCTTGGCGGCTGGCGCAGCTATGTCAGTGACCGCAAGTTCTTCCTCGCCGCTGACGGCAATGAACATCCGGACCATGAACTGGCGGCGACTGTACAAGCCTTGTACGCCCCGGCCAGTGCCGGTGAAACACACGCTCAATGCGTCTACCCGGCCCGCACCCGCTGGCTGAAAGAGCAACTCGGCCTGGCCGGACTGCCGACGCCGGACTGCGCCGGGTTCAAGCAATGGTTCAAGGATGTCTCGCCCGACAGCGCGGTGATGATCTTCCCGGCGGCTTACCTGAACAGCCCGTCCTCGATGTTCGGCCATACCCTGTTGCGCATCGACCAGGCCGAGGTGAAGAGTGACAAGACTTCGCTGCTCAGTTACGCGATCAACTTCGGCGCCTACATCGAGGGCTCGGACAACAGCATCATCTATGCCTGGAAAGGCCTGATGGGCGGCTATCCCGGCCTGTTCGCGATGGTGCCCTATCAGGAAAAGCTCTCGGAATACCGCAGCCTGGAAAACCGCGACCTGTGGGAGTACCGCCTGAACCTGACGCAACAGGAAACCGCGCGCATGGTCGAGCACGTCTGGGAGCTGAAGCAGATCAAGTTCGACTATTTTTTCTTCGACGAAAACTGCTCATACCGCTTGCTGGAACTGCTGCAAGTGGCCCGACCGAGCCTGCGGCTGACCGAGCAATTCCCGCTCACCGCCATCCCGACCGACACCGTCAAAGCCGTGAAAAATGCCGGATTGGTGGAATCGATCCTGTATCGTCCGTCCCGGGAACGCGAGTTGCTCAGCCGCGCCGAGCCGTTGAACCCTGAAGAGCAACAGTGGGTGCTGAAAGTCAGCACCGATCAGAAACAATTGCAGGACCCGGCGTTCAAGGCGCAAGCCCGCGACCGTCAGGCGCTGATCATCGATGCGGCCTATCGTCTGGAGCGTTACCGCGCCAATGGCCAGGAACGCGACCCGGTACGCGCTCAGCGCAGCTTCGAACTGCTGCGGGCCATCAACCAGAACCCGGCGCCGGAGCTGGATATCCCGCAACCGGGCCTGCCTGAAGACGGTCACGAGTCCCGCACCTGGCAGCTCGGCCTCGGCAGCCGTGGAGATAAAGCCTTTGGCGAGTACGGCTTGCGCATGGCTTATCACGACCTCAACGACAACAACGAAAGCTTTCCCCTTGGCGCGCAGATCGAAATCCTGCAATTGAAACTGCGCCAGTACGAAAGCAATGAATGGCAAGTGCAACAACTGGACCTGGCAACGATTCGCTCCCTGACCCCGCGTAACGAGCTGCTGCAACCGCTGTCATGGCAAGTCACCGGTGGTCTTGAGCGAGTGCCGGGCAAGCACGATGACCAAACCCTGGTCAGCCACGTCAACGGCGGTGGCGGTGGCACCTGGCAACTGGGCGATGACCTGCTCGGATTTGCCCTGGGCACTGTGCGCATCGAGCACAACAACGATTTCGCCGCTTTCATTGCCCCGGCCGCCGGGTTCAACAGTGGTGTGCTGTGGAAAAACCCGCTGGGCAATTTGAGCCTGGAAGCCAAGGGGGATTTCTTCACCAATGGCGAGGTGCGCCGTAGCCTGAGCCTGAATCAGCAATGGGAAATATCCCGCAATCTCGGACTGCGCTTGAGTGCCCGGCGCGAGTTCAGCCATTTGGCGACCGCCGAGAACGAAGTGATGCTTGAGCTGAAGTGGTATCACTACTGACCTGACACACCACTTACCCTGTGGGAGCGGGCTTGCTCGCGATGGCGGCCTTTCAGCCAGCACACTTGTTGAATGTCAGTCCCTCATCGCGAGCAAGCTCGCTCCCACTGAGAATCGTCGGTTGCAGACAGACTATCACTCGCCGTAAGTCGCTTTCAGACATCCAGTGAAACCAAATGCCTGCGATCATGCCCTAAATCCTATACCGGGAGAATTCCATGAGCCGTGCCTTCGTCAATGAAGATAGCGCCGCCGCGCAAGCCGATCAGCCAGTCGAACGGCAGGTCAGCGCGCAGACCAATTACGTCACGCCGCAAGGCCTGAACCTGTTGCAGGGAAAAGTCGCCGAACTGCAATCCCTGCACGCCGAACAATCGGCAAAAGGCGAACAGGCCGACAAGCAGCGCCTGGCGGATCTCGAACGTGATTTGCGTTACTTCAAGCAGCGCCTGGGCAGCGCTCAGGTGGTACCCGCCGCGACTTCGACCGAGAAAGTGCAGATCGGCAGTTGGGTGACCTACGCCGATGAACACGCCACCGAACGCCGGGTACAACTGGTGGGCGAAGATCAGGCCGATGCCGCCCACGGCCTGATCAATTGGAGCTCACCGTTGGGTCGGGCGCTGCTCGGCGCACGACTCAACGACGAAGTGCTGTGGCAGCGCCCCGCCGGGGATCAACTGATAGAAGTGATCCGTATCGAACCGACTTAAACAACACCTTGGGCCAGCATGGCATCGGCGACTTTGACGAAGCCGGCGATGTTCGCGCCCTTGACGTAGTTGACCCGGCCATTCTCCTCGCCGTAATGCACGCAAGCGTGGTGAATCGACTGCATGATCGCGTGCAGTTTGCTGTCCACCTCGCCACCGGTCCACGCCAGGCGCATGGCGTTCTGTGACATTTCCAGCCCGCTTACCGCCACGCCGCCGGCGTTGGATGCCTTGCCCGGCGCAAACAGAATGTTCGCCTCGATGAACAGGTCCACCGCCTCAAGGGTGGTCGGCATGTTCGCGCCTTCGGCCACGCAGATGCAGCCGTTGCGCAGCAAGGTGCGAGCGGCTTCGGCATCCAGTTCGTTTTGCGTCGCGCACGGCAGCGCGATGTCGCAGCTCAGGCTCCACGGAAGCTCACCTGCGCGGAACTCCAGACCAAAACGGCCGGCCAGTTCACGGATACGCCCGCGCTGTACGTTCTTCAGTTCCAGCACCGCCAGCCATTGCTCCTCGGTCAAACCGCTTTCGCAATACAGCGTGCCTTCGGAGTCGGACAGCGAAATCACTTTGCCGCCCAGGTCCATGACCTTGCGCGCCGCGTATTGCGCGACGTTGCCGGAGCCGGAGATCGCTACGCGCTTACCTTCCACAGCCAGGCCGCGACGCTTGAGCATTTCTTCGGCGAAGTACACGCAACCGAAACCGGTGGCTTCCGGGCGAATCAGGCTGCCGCCGTAACTTGGGCCTTTGCCGGTCAGCACGCTGGTGAACTGGTTGCTCAGGCGCTTGTACTGGCCGAACAGGAAACCGATTTCCCGCGCGCCGACACCGATATCACCGGCCGGTACGTCAACGTCGGCGCCGATGTGGCGGTACAGCTCGCTCATGAAGGCCTGGCAGAAGCGCATGACTTCCGCATCACTTTTACCTTTCGGATCAAAGTCCGACCCGCCCTTGCCGCCGCCCATGGGCAGCGAGGTCAGGGAGTTTTTGAAGGTTTGCTCGAACGCAAGGAATTTCAGGACGCCCATGTTCACCGACGGGTGGAAACGCAGGCCACCCTTGTACGGGCCGATCGCGCTGTTCATCTGGATGCGGAAACCACGATTGACCTGGACCTTGCCCTGATCGTCGACCCACGACACGCGAAACACCACCGCCCGCTCCGGCTCGCAGATGCGTTCCAGGATGCCGGACGTCAGGTAATGCGGATTGGCTTCAAGAAACGGCCATAGGGTACGCAGGACTTCTTCGACAGCCTGGTGAAATTCGGGTTGGTCCGGGTCGCGTTTTTTCAGGCGCGCAAGGAAGGATTCGACGGATTCGATCATGGAAAAGTCTCGGCAAATTTATTGTCGTTGGAGGAGATTGAGCCGGACTGTAACAAACGATTCACGCACAGGAACAGAGCAGAATGTCGCATTCATGAAATTAAATGGTGCACAGGATATAAATAAGTCCGATTTTTTGACTCATTCTGCACCTGAATAGGGATTCACCATTCGAGCAATGCACCATCAGTAACACCGCCTTCGCGAGCAAGCCCGCTCCCACAGGGGATCTTCTGCTGAATTGAGATTTGGCCCTTCACAAAACCCTGTGGGAGCGAGCTTGCTCGCGATGAATGCGCCGCGGTATCACTGAAAAAACGCGCAAAAAAAACGGAGCCCGAAGGCTCCGCTCTTTATGCAACCAACCCGAAATCAGGCCAGTTTTTTGTGACGTACACGATGCGGCTGGGCAGCTGCTTCGCCAAGACGCTTTTTGCGATCAGCTTCGTATTCGCTGTAGTTACCTTCGAAGAACACCGCTTGCGAGTCGTCTTCGTACGCCAGGATGTGCGTCGCGACGCGGTCAAGGAACCACCGGTCGTGGGAGATCACAATGGCGGCGCCCGGGAAGTCCAGCAAGGCTTCTTCCAGGGAACGCAGGGTTTCGACGTCGAGGTCGTTGGACGGTTCGTCGAGCAGCAGGACGTTGCCGCCCTCTTTCAGGGTCAGGGCCAGGTGCAAGCGACCGCGCTCACCACCGGACAGGTCCTTGACGAACTTCTGCTGATCGCCGCCCTTGAAGTTGAAGCGACCGACATAAGTACGCGACGGGATTTCGTAGTTGCCGATGCGGATCTGGTCGGAACCGTCGGAGATCTGCTGGAACACGGTCTTGCTGCCGTCCAGGTCCTCACGGCTCTGATCCACACAAGCCAGCTGCACGGTTTCACCGACTTCGATGCTGCCCGAATCCGGCGTTTCCTTGCCCATCAGCATGCGGAACAGGGTCGACTTACCGGCACCGTTACCGCCGATAACGCCGACGATGGCACCTTTAGGCATGGAGAACGACAGGTTGTCGATCAGCACGCGGTCGCCATAGCCCTTGGTGACGTTCTTGAACTCGATAACCTTGTCGCCCAGGCGTGGACCGGCCGGGATGTAGATCTCGTTGGTTTCGCTGCGCTTCTGGAATTCCTGCGACTGCATTTCTTCGAAGCGTTGCAAACGAGCCTTGGATTTCGACTGGCGGGCCTTGGCGCCTTTGCGCACCCACTCCAGTTCTTCCTTCATGGCTTTTTCGTGGGCCGACTGCTGCTTGGATTCGGCAGCCAGACGATCGGACTTGGCTTCCAGCCAACCCGAATAGTTGCCTTCGTACGGAATGCCCGCGCCGCGGTCGAGTTCCAGAATCCAGCCGGCAACGTTGTCCAGGAAGTAACGGTCGTGCGTGATCGCGACCACGGTGCCCGGGAAGTCGTGCAGGAAGTGCTCCAGCCACGCAACGGAATCGGCGTCCAGGTGGTTGGTCGGTTCGTCGAGCAGCAGCATGTCCGGTGCGGACAGCAGCAGACGGCACAGGGCCACACGGCGTTTTTCACCACCGGAGAGGACTTCAACCTTGGCATCCCACGCCGGCAGACGCAGCGCATCGGCGGCGACTTCCAGCTGACGCTCCAGGTTATGGCCGTCGCTGGCCTGCAGGATCGCTTCGAGCTTGGCCTGTTCGGCAGCCAGCTTGTCGAAGTCGGCATCCGGATCGGCGTAGGCGGCGTAGACCTCGTCCAGGCGAGCCTGGGCGTCCTTGATCACGCTGACCGCTTCCTCGACCACTTCACGCACGGTCTTGGTCGGATCCAGTTGTGGTTCCTGGGGCAGGTAGCCGATGTTCAGCTCCGGCATCGGACGGGCTTCGCCCTCGAACTCGGTGTCGACGCCAGCCATGATTTTCAGCAGCGTGGATTTACCCGAACCGTTGAGGCCGAGCACGCCGATCTTGGCGCCGGGGAAGAACGACAGAGAAATGTTTTTCAGGATTTCCCGCTTCGGCGGAACAACTTTGCCCAGCCGATGCATGGTGAATACGTATTGAGCCATGGAGAACCTAGGGTCAGTGACTGATGAATGATTGGAGCGCAGGCAATGCCCGGCCAGACTGTGCGCGTCGCCCGCTTGAGGAGATCAAGACGTGCGCGCTGAAAAAAGTCTGAGTCTAGGAGCTGGAACGCTCCCGCGTAACCCGCAAAGCTACCTTAATGACCGGTGGCAGTCCAGCCGACGGACAGGGGCTGGCACTTAGCCACAACTCAAGGCATGCTAGCCGCCCTTCGGGCGTCCGGCTTATAGTGCACGTCGCGCCAGTCCAGCCAAACCGCAGGATTACAGCTTGTCCATTGTCCCTCCGCCTCTGACTTCCAGCGCGCCGGCCACAGCGCCCGGCTCCCCCCTGCGCGGAACTTTGAAGGGCACCTTGGCGACACTCGTATTATTGCTGCTGGCCCTGCTGTTCTGGCAATTGCTCGACCAGTTGCGCGAAACCCAGAAGAATCAGCGTCAGTACACCATCGACTACGCCGCCGATCTGGCCGCGCAGGTCAGCCTTAACATGACGCTCAACGCGCAGATCGCCCTTAATCTGTTGCCGATTGTCGAGCAACCTCAAGGCGCCGATGAACTGCAGGCCCTGTTGCGCAAGCTGCAACAGTCACTGCCTGATCTGCGCAGCCTGGCGTTGCTCAGCCCCTCGGGAAGAGTCATCAGTGACAGCGCTCCCGACAGCGATGACAACAACTACCTGGGTGAACTGGTACGCCGCAGCCACGCCCAGGCGCACTACTTCAGCAACGCCACCGACGGTTCCGTGGTGCATTTACTGTTGCATCAGGCCAGCGGCAGTTCCCGAGGCTATTGGGTCCTGCGCCTGACGCCCACCTTCTTTTCGTCCCTGACCAAGCAACGCGAGGCCGGTGGCCGCCCGTTGTGGCTGGTGGAGAACCGCATCAATCATCAGATCATCAGTCGCGACGAAGCGCTGCCCTCGGTCAACCCGGGCACGCTGACCGACGACGATGTCGCCAACAGCGTGCTGACGGTTCCGCTGAGCAGCAGCGATTGGCAATTGCGCGGCCTGTTCGACCGTCAGCGCGTGCTGGAAGAGCTGCTGCCGGCGTTCATCGGCAAATGTCTGCTGGGCCTGGCGTTTTCCATGCTGCCGTTCCTCGCCTTGCTGAACACGCGCCGGCGCCAGCGCCAGTTGAATGAAGGCCGCCGGCGTTACCAGGACATTTTCGAAGGCACCGGTGTAGCCTTGTGTGTCCTCGATATGTCCGGACTCAAGGTCTTTTTCGACAAAGCACAACTGCAGGACAGCGAGCAACTGCAAGCGTGGCTGGCGATCCCGGAACAACGCCGGCCATTGCTCAAGGAACTGCGGATCACCGAGGTCAACCAGGTAGCATTGCAACTGCTTAATGTCGATAGCGCCGACAAAGCCTGGAAATTGCTGATCGACGGTAATCCGCAGGACGGCACCGCCATCGGCAACCAGGTGCTCGACGCGATGCTCAACCAGCAGCAACAGCTTGAATTGGAAATCAAGCTGCAGGACGCCAGCGGTCGCGTCCAGCACCTGTGGCTGGTGCTGTGCCTGCCGCAAACCCCGGAAGACTACAATGCGGTGATCCTGAGTATCACTGACATCACCAGTCGCAAGCTCATCGAGCTGTCGCTACAGGAGCGCGAAGGATTCTGGTCAGACGTGGTGCGCACCGTGCCGGATCATCTGTATGTGCAGGATGTGATCAGCCAGCGCATGATCTACAGCAACCACCATCTAGGCCAGACCCTGGGTTACAACCGCACTGAACTGCACCAGATGGGCGAATACTTCTGGGAAATCCTCCTGCATCCCGAAGACGCCGACTATTACCACCGCTCTCGCCAGATCCAGCGCCAGGCCGGTTATCGCCAGTTGATGCAATGCCAGTTGCGCTTCCGCCATCGGGACAGCCAGTGGCGACGCTTCGAGATTCGCGAGCAGGCACTGGCGCGGGACATGGACGACCAGGTCACGCGGATCATCGGCGTGGCCAAGGACATCACCGACCAGATCGAAGCCAGCGAATCGCTGCGCGACAGCGAGCAGCGCTACCGCATGCTTGCCGAAAGCATCAGCGACGTGATCTTCTCCACCGACAGCCGCCTTAACCTCAATTACGTCAGCCCTTCGGTGCTAGCAGTGCTGGGCTACGACGCCGAGTGGATTTTCCAGAACGGCTGGCAATCGACCATCGCCAACCCGCAACAGCTGACCGGCATCTACCACCTGATGGACCGGGTCAGCAAAGCGCTGGATCATCCGGACCAACTGGCGCTGTTACGCAGCCAGGTGCAAACCCAACTGTTCCTGTTCGATTGCCTGCGGGCCGACGGGCGCAAGATCCCGATCGAACTGCGCCTGGTATTGGTCTGGGACGAACACGGTACGTTCGAAGGTGTACTCGGCGTCGGCCGCGACATCAGCCAGCAACGCCGGGCCGAAAAAGACCTGCGCATGGCCGCCACGGTATTCGAACACTCGACCTCGGCGATCCTGATCACCGACCCGGCCGGCTACATCGTCCAGGCCAACGAAGCCTTCAGCCGTGTCAGCGGTTACGCCGTGGAGCAGGTCCTCGACCAACTGCCGAACATGCTGACCGTCGACGACCAGCAAGAAGCCCATCTGCGTTACGTGCTCAAGCAATTGGGCCAGCACAGCACCTGGGAAGGCGAGGTCTGGCTCAAGCGTCGCAACGGCGAGCACTACCCGGCCTGGGTCGGGATCACCGCCGTACTCGACGACGAAGGCGACCTGGCCAGTTATGTGTGTTTCTTCAGCGACATCAGCGAGCGCAAGGCCAGCGAGCAACGGATTCACCGCCTCGCCTACTACGACGCCCTGACCCACCTGCCCAACCGTTCACTGTTCCAGGATCGCCTGCACACGGCATTGCAATCGGCCGAACGGCAGAAGTCGTGGGTGGTGCTGATGTTCCTCGACCTTGACCGTTTCAAACCGATCAACGACTCCCTGGGCCACGCCGCCGGCGACCGCATGCTCAAGGAAATGGGCACGCGTCTGCTCGGTTGCGTCGCCGATGACGACACCGTGGCGCGCATGGGCGGTGACGAATTCACCTTGCTCCTGCAACCGCGAGCCAACCGTGAAATCGCCTTGAACCGGGCCATCCATGTGGCCGAACAGATTCTCGCCAGCCTGGTGAAACCATTCGTGCTCGAAGGCCGCGAGTTCTTCGTCACGGCCAGTATCGGCATCGCCCTGAGCCCGCAGGACGGCAACGAACTCAGCCAGTTGATGAAGAATGCCGACACTGCGATGTACCACGCCAAGGAGCGTGGCAAGAACAACTTCCAGTTCTATCAGGCGGACATGAACGCCAGTGCGCTGGAACGTCTGGAGCTGGAAAGCGACTTGCGCCATGCCCTGGAACAGAACGAATTCGTGCTGTATTACCAGCCGCAGTTCAGCGGTGACGGCAAGCGCCTGACCGGTGCCGAGGCACTGTTGCGCTGGCGCCATCCACGCCGCGGGCTGGTACCGCCAGGGGATTTCATTCCGGTGCTCGAAGAGCTCGGGCTGGTGGTGGATGTCGGCGACTGGGTGATCAGCGAAGCTTGCCGTCAACTCAAGGCCTGGCATCAGGCCAGGCTACGGGTGCCGAAGGTGTCGGTGAACATCTCGGCGCGACAGTTCTCCGACGGCCAGCTCGGTACGCGTATCGCCACCATCCTCAGGGAAACCGGCCTGCCGCCGGCGTGCCTGGAACTGGAACTGACCGAAAGTATCCTGATGCGCGAAGTCAGCGAGGCGATGCAGATCCTCGACGGCCTGAAAAACCTCGGCCTGAGCATTGCGGTCGACGATTTCGGTACCGGTTACTCATCGCTCAACTACCTCAAGCAGTTCCCGATCGACGTTCTGAAGATCGACCGCACCTTTGTCGATGGCCTGCCCAGCGGCGAGCAGGATGCACAAATTGCCCGGGCAATCATTGCCATGGCCCACAGCCTCAACCTGGCGGTGATCGCCGAAGGTGTGGAAACCCACGAGCAACTGGATTTCCTGAGGGAGCACGGTTGCGACGAGGTACAGGGTTATCTGTTCGGTCGGCCGATGCCGGCGGGCCGGTTCGAAGGGCAGTTCAGCAATGATGCCCTGTTCATGTTCGATTGAGATTGCGGCGCGATGAGACCGGCACGATCACCGCTGACGCCGTCATGAAGCCCGCTTGTCTGCGACATGATGCCGTTTCATATGCCATCTAAAACCCATTAGGTTAGAATGCCCCCCTTTTCCGCCCCCGATCCTTGAGGACCGCCATGTTCAGCCGTGATTTGACTATTGCCAAGTACGACGCCGATCTCTTTGCCGCCATGGAGCAAGAAGCTCAGCGCCAGGAAGAGCACATTGAGCTGATCGCTTCGGAAAACTACACCAGCCCTGCGGTGATGGAAGCTCAAGGCTCGGTACTGACCAACAAGTACGCCGAAGGTTACCCGGGCAAGCGCTACTACGGTGGTTGCGAGTACGTAGACATCGTCGAGCAGCTGGCTATCGACCGCGCCAAAGAGCTGTTCGGCGCCGACTACGCCAACGTTCAGCCGCACGCAGGCTCGCAAGCCAACAGCGCCGTTTACCTGGCCCTGCTGTCGGCCGGCGACACCATCCTGGGCATGAGCCTGGCCCACGGTGGTCACCTGACTCACGGTGCCAGCGTTTCGTCCTCCGGCAAGCTGTACAACGCCATCCAGTACGGCATCGACGCCAACGGTCTGATCGACTACGACGAAGTCGAACGCCTGGCCGTTGAGCACAAGCCAAAAATGATCGTGGCCGGTTTCTCTGCCTACTCGCAGATCCTCGACTTCCCGCGCTTCCGTGCAATCGCCGACAAGGTAGGTGCCTACCTGTTCGTCGACATGGCCCACGTGGCCGGCCTGGTTGCCGCTGGCGTCTACCCGAACCCGGTTCCATTCGCTGACGTGGTGACCACCACCACCCACAAGACCCTGCGCGGTCCACGTGGCGGCCTGATCCTGGCTCGCGCCAACGCCGACATCGAGAAGAAGCTGAACTCCGCGGTATTCCCGGGCGCCCAGGGCGGCCCACTGGAGCACGTGATCGCGGCCAAGGCGATCTGCTTCAAGGAAGCACTGCAGCCTGAGTTCAAGGCTTACCAGCAACAAGTGGTGAAAAACGCCCAGGCCATGGCCGGCGTGTTCATCGAGCGCGGCTTCGACGTAGTGTCGGGCGGTACTCAGAACCACCTGTTCCTGCTGTCGCTGATCAAGCAGGAAATCTCCGGTAAAGACGCCGATGCCGCTCTGGGCAAAGCGTTCATCACCGTGAACAAGAACTCCGTGCCAAACGACCCACGCTCCCCGTTCGTCACCTCCGGCCTGCGCTTCGGCACCCCGGCTGTGACCACTCGTGGCTTCAAGGAAGCTGAGTGCAAGGAACTGGCCGGCTGGATCTGCGACATCCTGGCTGACCTGAACAACGAAGCGGTGATCGATGCCGTTCGTGAGAAGGTCAAGGCTATCTGCAAGAAGCTGCCGGTATACGGTGCTTAATCAGCCCCGCTAAACCGCAGTCATAAGAAACCGGCCAGAGATGGCCGGTTTTTTTTGCTTGCGACATTCACAAACAGTGCGAACCAACAAATCGACAACCGTTGTTACCAGCGATCAAAGTTCATCACCAGACACTTCCCCTTCCAACTTCCTGCAACACACACAACACCAAAACACTATCAAAAATGCTTAATCTGAACCCTGCATCAAAGCACAACCCTTCACACTCAAATAGCAGGCTTCATAATGAGCAACTCTATTGAAAAGTCCTTTACCGCCACGCTTAGAATGTTCGATCACAAACTTAACTTTCTTGAACTTCTTTATGAAAAACCGGCACTAGCCACTGTACATATGTTCAGCGGAGGATTCTTTACCGGCAAACCGCAAACCCTTGATCACTCTCACCTGCTCGGCATCCGCCCCAACGAGCAAGGCGGTTCGGTCCACCCACTGAAGCTGCATTTTCGGTACACGGCCAATGGCTATGTACTGTCCATAAAAAACTCGGGAGAGTAT
The DNA here is from genome assembly GCF_058791055.1 of Pseudomonas sp. EU05-FHT14B02. Lineage (NCBI taxonomy): Bacteria > Pseudomonadati > Pseudomonadota > Gammaproteobacteria > Pseudomonadales > Pseudomonadaceae > Pseudomonas > Pseudomonas sp. EU05-FHT14B02. Next base: position 46,910 of record NZ_JBYTDD010000004.1, read on the forward strand.
TACAACAAGCTTATAAGCGAAAGTTGGCTTAATGTTTTGGGCGCGGTAGATTCAGACGATGACGATCCGACAACCTTCACCCTTATTGACCACAAAAACAGACCGATAACCCTGGATAATATTACTCCCACTCACATACCTGTTTCGCTTGTAACTGAAGATAATAAATATGTGGGTGGTCAAACTTTTAGAGGCTCGCCTTATGTTTACCTTGCCCGCACGGAGGAACGCTCAAAAATAACTTTCATTTTGAGCATTCTTGAAAGAAAAGTACCTCATACAAAGTCCTGAAAAACACCTTGAAAGTAAACCCATGAGGCTGACATCAGGTGGAGCACCCCGGACAAAAAAATCGGCATCCATTGCCGATTTTTTTTGTTCGCACAACCGCTCAAGATCGGGGCCCGGCGAACAACTGGTCAGACCGGTCATGCCAATTTTCGATTTTTTGCTTGCGGATATCCAAAAACACACCATAGACTGAGCCTGCACTGGACATACCGGTAAGACCACAATAATTAAGTCCTGAATCTGATGTGCTCCGCACACGGCAGCCAGGACGCCGACCAGGATTCCTCCCATGCTCAGATGGTGCTCGCGTTCAATCTTCCTCCAAGTGGTTCTCGGACTGGTGCTCGGCATCGTCTGTGGGCTGACCCTTCCCGAATACTCCGCTCAGCTCAAACCGCTCGGTGACGGTTTTATCAAGCTGATCAAAATGCTCATTGGCTTGATTGTGTTTTGCGTAGTGGTCAGCGGCATCAGCGGTGCCGGCGACCTGAAGAAGGTCGGCCGTATCGGCCTCAAATCGGTGATCTACTTTGAAGTGCTGACCACCATCGCCCTGGTGATCGGTCTGGTGTTCGCCTTCAGCACCGGCATCGGCAGCGGTGCGAACATTCACCTGGAGCAGCTTTCCGCAGCCGACATGGGCGACATTGCCCAGCGCGGCCAGCACATGCACACCACCACACAGTTCCTGATGGACCTGATTCCGACGTCGGTGATCGGTGCCTTTGCCGATAACAACATCCTGCAGGTCCTGCTGTTCTCCGTGCTGTTCGGCAGTGCACTGAATCTGGTGGGCGAGGCGGCATCGGGTATTTCGCGGCTGATCAATGAACTCAGCCACGTGATTTTCCGCATCATGGGCATGATCGTGCGACTGGCACCGATCGGTGTATTCGGCGCGATCGCCTTCACCACCAGTAAATATGGCCTGGACTCGCTGCAACACCTGGGCAACCTGGTCGGCCTCTTCTACCTGACCTGTGTGGCCTTCGTGGCCCTGATTCTCGGCATGGTGATGCGCCTCTCCGGCTTGAAGATGTGGCCATTGCTCAAGTACCTGCGCGAAGAGTTGCTGATCGTCATGGGCACCGCTTCGTCCGACGCCGTGCTGCCACAAATCATGCGCAAGCTTGAACATCTGGGCATCGGCAGTTCGACGGTGGGGCTGGTGATTCCAACGGGTTACTCGTTCAACCTCGACGGTTTCTCGATCTACCTGACCCTGGCCATCGTGTTCATCGCCAACGCCACCGGCACGCCGTTGGCCATGACTGACCTGCTGACCATTTTACTGGTGTCGCTGATCACCTCCAAAGGTGCCCACGGGATTCCCGGCTCGGCACTGGTGATTCTGGCGGCAACCTTGACGGCGATCCCGGCGATTCCGGTGGTTGGCCTGGTGTTGGTGCTCGCTGTGGACTGGTTCATGGGCATCGGCCGCGCGCTGACCAACCTGATCGGCAATTGTGTAGCCACTGTGGCCATCGCCCGCTGGGAGAAGGACATCGATATCCAGCGTGCGAACAAGGTGCTTTCCGGCCAGATGGGTTATACCTTCCAGCCGAAAAAACCGGTCGCGCCGGCGCATCAGCAGGAGTTTTGAATCACGTGGGAGCCTTCCAGATGGCGGGCTCCCCTGCCTTTATCCATGGAGCACACAGTGATTACCACCTCAACGGTCGTCAATTCAGTCGTAGAAAAACTTCGGGCCGCACTGGCCCGTGGTCAGTGGCGCTCCGGCGAAATGCTGCCGGGGCAACGCGAACTGGCCGAACAACTGGGTATCAGCCGCCCAAGCCTGCGTGAAGCGGTCATCGTCCTGGAAACCCTTGGTCTGGTGCGTTCGATGCCGGGCAAAGGCGTCGTCGTACTCGAGGCCAGTCTCAGCGATGACCAGCCCTACGACCGCGCGGTGGCCGCCGCGAGCCTGGAGGACGTGCTGCAACTGCGCTACACCCTGGAGCCATTCATCGTCGGCCTCGTGGCGCAGTCGATCAGCAGCAAGGAAGTCGGGCAACTGCGCCTGACCCTGATGGACATGCGTGAAGCCCTGGAAGCCAATGACAGTGAAGCCGGCGTAAGCGCCTACATCGCGTTCCACGAAGAACTGTTCACGCTGACATCAAACCCGATCTTCCAGAGCGTGGTCCAGCAAACCAGCAATGCCCTCAAGCAAAGCGCCGAAGTGTTGCGCAACTCCCCGGAGCATCTGGCTGAACGCCTTGAAGAAAACGAAGCCGTGGTGCGGGCGATCCGCAGCAAGAACAGCGCCCAGGCCAGCGCCGAGATGCGTCGGCACATATTGCGCGAAGGCCAGCGCATGGGCATCGAACTGAACATCCCGGAAGACAACCTCGGCAGTTGAAACCTCTTCGATCTGGAGATTGGCCATGAACAGCTTCGCTTCGTCACAAACGCTCGCTACCCTGCCCGTCCGCCCTTCGGTGGATGATCTGTATTCGCGGGTCCTCGATGCCATTTTCGAGCAGCGCATCCATTCAGCCAGTCGCTTTACCGAAGAAAGCCTGGCGCAGATGTTCGGTGCAAGGCGCAGCGACATGCGTGATGTGCTGACGCGACTGTCCCACCAGCAAATCATCATCCTTCGAGCCAACCACCGCCCCCGCGTCGCCGAGCTTGATCTCGAGCAGACCCGGCAGACACTGCATGCCCGGCGTTTGGCCGAGATCATGCTGGTGCGGCTGGCATGTCAGCGACCCGACGCACAAGACCTGAAGCAACTGCGGGCGCTAGTCGATAACGAGCGTCAATGCGCCGAGCGTGGCCAGGCGATTCGTTTGTCGGGAGAGTTTCATTTGCAGTTGGCACAAATGGCTGGAAATGCACCGCTGGCGCATTTTCTTGGCAGTCTGGTGCCACTGACTTCATTGGCGATTGCGCAGTGTGAGGAGCAGACGCACAGTTTTTGCGCGTGGCAGGAGCATTTGGCGATTGTTGATGCTGTTGAACGTGGAAATGCTGCGACAGCGGCCATGCTGATAAACCGGCATCTGGATCATCTGGAGCAGACACTGCTCAACACACCCCGTGAACATTGTGTTGCCGGCTAGATCGCATCGCGGGCAAGCCCGCTCCCACAGTGTTCGAAGTCAAGCACAGACTTTGTGTTCAACCAGAAACCTGTGGGAGCCGGGCTTGCCCGCGATGGCGTCCTCACAGACGCCATAAAACTTCAGACCGCCGCCACCCGCGCAAATCCCTCGCGAATCTTTTCCTCCGGCAAGTCATCGGCAATGAATACGATCACGCTCTCGCGCACTTCGTCTTCAGCCCACTCGGTATCCCAGTCGAAACCATAAAGTTTCAGCACCCCCTGAAACACCATGCGACGCGATTCGCCGAGGATGTTCAACACGCCTTTGTAGCGCAGCAACTGCTTGCCATGTTCCTCCAGCAACTCGTTCATGAACTCGCTGAGCTTGTCGATATCCAGCGCTTTTTCAGTGCGCAGCACCAGGCTGGAAATGCGGTCGATGGACGGGGCCTGGCTGACCGGGCGCAAACTCACGCCGCCACCGAGGTCGGCGTTGAGGTTGAAGCCGCGCACGTCGAGCAATTCGGCCAGGTCGATCTTTCCGTGGTCTACCACGCGAATCGGGGCGCGTCGGTTGATACGGGTCAGGCGCTCGCTCAACGCGGTGAAGGTCGCTTCGTCCACCAGGTCACGCTTGCTCACCAGCAAGCGGTCGGCGAAACCGATCTGCGCCTGGGCGATGGTCTGGGTCAGGTGCAAGTCGGCATGTGCCGCGTCGACCAGGGTGATGATGCCGTCGAGGATGTAACGCTCGCGCAATTCTTCGTCGATGAAAAAGGTTTGTGCCACGGGCGCCGGGTCGGCCAGGCCGGTGCATTCGATCACCAGGCGGTCGAAGGCGATGTCGCCCTGGTCCAGACGCTCGAGCAACAGATAAAGCGCTTTGGTCAGGTCCGTGTGGATGGTGCAGCAAACGCAGCCGTTGGACAGTGTCATCACTTGTACCGGCTCATCGCCCAACAACTGGGTATCGATACCGGCATCGCTGAATTCATTCTCGATCACGGCGATTTTCAGGCCGTGCTCGGCCTTGAGCAGGTGACGCAACAAAGTGGTCTTGCCGGCGCCGAGGAAGCCGCTGAGGATCGTGACCGGGATGGGAGAGGACAAACTGGATCTCCTTTTTCACACAGTGAAAAAACAACACAAAACAAATGTGGGAGCGAGCTTACTCGCGATAGAGGCTTAACATTCAACATCACTGTTGATTGACAGTCCGCCATCGCGAGCAAGCTCGCTCCCACAGGTATGGCTGTTAATTCGACAACCGGATCAACAGCATTTCGGCCCACCCTTGCCACCGTAACGGGCCTCCTGGCGCTCACGGAAGAACGCCTCGTAGTCCATCACCGGTTTGTCCGGGTGCTTGGTCTGCATGTGTTCGACGTAGTTGTCGTAGTCGGGCATGCCGACCATCAGGCGCGCGGCCTGACCGAGGTATTTACCGAGGCGACTCAGGTCATTGAACATACTGCAATCCTCTGGTTACGCATCCGGCAGCGCCTGGAATGGCGATTCTTTGTCCGTACGTTCCTTTTTACCCCAGGCGGCAATGCCGACCTTGAGTGCATAGAACAGGATGCTGAATACCACGAACAGGAACAGCGCAGTCAGCGTTGCGTTGGTGTAGGCGTTGAAGATCACGTGCTGCATCTGGGTGATGTCCTTGGCCGGGGCGAGGATCTGGCCGTTGGCCAAGGCATCGCTGTATTTCTTGGCCAGGGCCAGGAAGCCGATCGCCGGGTTAGCGTCGAACAGCTTGATGAAGCCCGCTGTCGTGGTGCAGATCAACAGCCATACCGCTGGCAACATGGTGACCCAGACATAACGCTGGCGTTTCATTTTGATCAGTACCACGGTGCCGAGCATCAGCGCGATACCGGCCAGCATCTGGTTGGAGATACCGAACAGTGGCCACAGGGTATTGATGCCACCCAACGGATCGATCACCCCCTGGTACAGCAACCAGCCCCACATCGCCACGCAGCCGGCAGTGGCGATCAGGTTGGCGGTCCAGGATTCGGTGCGTTTGAGCGCAGGGACGAAGGAGCCGAGCAAGTCCTGGAGCATGAAGCGCCCGGCACGGGTGCCTGCGTCGACTGCGGTGAGGATGAACAGCGCTTCGAACAGGATCGCGAAGTGGTACCAGAACGCCATGGTGTTCTCGCCCGGCAGAACACTGTGCAGGATCTGCGCGATCCCCACCGCCAGGGTCGGCGCACCACCGGCACGGGCCAGGATAGTGGTTTCACCAATGTCGTGCGCCACCGCTTGCAGGGCTTCCGGGGTAATCGCGAAGCCCCAGTTGCTGACGGCTGTCGCAACGGCCACCACATCACCGCCGACTACGGCCGCCGGGCTGTTCATGGCGAAGTACACGCCAGGCTCGATCACGGAAGCGGCAACCATGGCCATGATCGCTACGAACGATTCCATCAGCATGCCGCCGTAACCGATGTAGCGAGCGTTGGTTTCGTTATCCAGCAGCTTCGGCGTGGTGCCGGAGGAAATCAGCGCGTGGAAACCCGACACCGCGCCACAGGCGATAGTGATAAACAGGAACGGGAACAGACCACCCTTCCATACCGGGCCGGTGCCATCAACGAACTGGGTCAGGGCCGGCATTTTCAGCTCGGGCATGGTCACCAGGATGCCGATGGCCAGGGCAACGATGGTGCCGATTTTCAGGAAGGTGGACAGATAGTCACGGGGCGCCAGGATCAGCCACACCGGCAATACCGCCGCGACAAAACCGTAACCGATCAGCATCCAGGTGATCTGGATACCGGTAAAGCTGAAGGCCTTGGCCCACACCGGATCCGCGGCGATCTGCCCGCCGAGCCAGATCGAGCCCAGCAGCAACAGCACGCCGATCACCGAGATTTCACCAATGCGGCCCGGGCGGATGTAGCGCATGTAGATGCCCATGAACATCGCGATCGGAATAGTCGCCATCACCGTGAAAATGCCCCAAGGGCTTTCGGCCAGGGCCTTCACCACGATCAGCGCCAGCACCGCGAGGATGATGATCATGATCAGGAAGCAGCCGAACAGCGCGATGGTGCCGGGGATACGGCCCATTTCTTCACGGACCATGTCGCCCAGGGAACGACCGTTGCGGCGGGTGGACATGAACAGGACCATGAAGTCCTGCACGGCACCGGCCAGCACTACGCCGGCGATCAGCCACAGCGTGCCGGGCAGGTAGCCCATCTGCGCCGCCAACACCGGACCGACCAAAGGCCCCGCGCCGGCAATGGCCGCGAAGTGGTGACCAAAAAGAATGTGCTTGTTGGTCGGAACGTAGTCCAGACCGTCATTGTTGAGCACAGCGGGAGTAGCCCGTCGCGCATCGAGTTGCATGACATTGTTAGCGATGAACAGACTGTAGTAGCGGTAGGCGACCAGATAGATGGCCACGGCAGCGACCACAATCCACAAGGCGTTGATTGCCTCACCTCGGCGTAATGCCACGACACCCAGCGCACACGCACCTACGATTGCCAGCGCCAGCCAAGGCAAATGGCGTAGCGGGCTATTATTATTTTTCATTTTATTATTCCAGCCAGAGTGGACAAGAAAGACAGCAATCCCGAGTTTAGCTCTCCTGACGGCAATGACCATAGCCCGACATTGGTCTGGACACCTGCACGCGCTGGCAGCCTTTGATCATGCGGGTCTATAGTCAGCGTACATTTCCGAGGATCGCGCCATGAGCGAGCACCCTGCCGAACGTCGCCGCTTCAAACGTATTGCGTTCGATGCCCGAACCGCGCTGAGTCAGGGGGAGTCCACCTGGCCGGTGAAGTTGATTGACCTGTCGCTCAAGGGCTTGCTGATTGAACGACCCGAACATTGGCAGGGCAATCCGCAGCAGGATTTTCTGGTCAACATTCATCTGAGCGAAGAGACCGACATCACCATGGATGTGCAACTGACCCACGACGACCATGGCCAACTCGGCTTTGTCTGCCTGCACATCAGTCTGGAGTCCATCGAGTGCCTGCGGCGATTGATCGAGCTCAACCTCGCTGATCCGCAGGAGCTGGAGCGCGAATTGGGTGCGCTGACCGAGATCTAACCGCCACCGGCTCCCACAGGGTTGTGTATTCACCTGGAGTTATTCGAACAACGCATCCAACGCCTGTTCCAAACGCGTGACGGCAATGATCTGCAACCCGGCCGGCGCCTCTTTCGGCGCATTGCCCTTGGGCACAATAGCCCGCTTGAAACCGTGTTTGGCAGCTTCCTTCAATCGCTCCTGACCGCTCGGCACCGGACGCACCTCACCGGAAAGCCCGACCTCACCGAACACCAACAGATCGTGGGGCAACGGTCGGTTTCGCAAACTGGACATCACCGCCGCCATCAACGCCAGGTCGGACGCCGTTTCCAGTACCTTGACCCCGCCGACCACGTTGAGAAACACATCCTGATCGTGGGTCGGAATACCACCGTGACGGTGCAGCACCGCCAGCAACATCGCCAGCCGGTTCTGATCCAGCCCCAGCGTGACCCGACGCGGGTTGGCCAGGTGACTGTCGTCCACCAGCGCCTGGACCTCCACCAGCATCGGACGCGTACCTTCCCACGTTGCCATCACCACGCTGCCTGGTACTTCTTCCTGGGCGCGGGTCAGAAAAATCGCCGAGGGGTTGGAGACTTCCTTCAGGCCCTTGTCGGTCATGCCGAACACACCCAGCTCATTGACTGCACCGAAACGGTTCTTCACCGCCCGCAGCAGACGCAGGCGCCCGTCGGACTCGCCTTCGAAATACAGCACGGTGTCGACCATGTGTTCCAGCACCCGAGGGCCAGCCAGCGCGCCTTCCTTGGTGACGTGGCCCACCAGGAAAATCGCCGTACCACTCTGTTTGGCATAACGCACCAGCAAGGCTGCGCTCTCACGCACCTGGGACACACCGCCCGGTGCCGATTGCAGTTGCTCGGTAAAGATCGTCTGGATCGAGTCGATCACCATCACCTTGGGCTTTTCCTGACGGGCCGTGGCAATGATGGCTTCGATGCAGGTTTCGGTCATGACCCGCAGTTGATCCTGAGGCAACCCCAGGCGCCGCGCACGCATGGCCACTTGCTGCTGGGATTCTTCACCGGTGACGTACAGCGCCGGCACGCTCTTGGCGAGGTTGCACAAGGTTTGCAACAGAATGGTCGACTTGCCGATGCCGGGGTCGCCACCGATCAGCACCACCGAGCCATCCACCAGACCACCACCCAGAACCCGGTCGAGCTCGCTGGAAGCGGTGGAGAAGCGCGGAATTTCTTCGACACTGACTTCGGCCAGGGTCTTGATTTGCGCCTGCTGGCCGGCCCAGCCGGTACGACCGCTAGGAGCGGCTGCCCCGCCGCTTTCCACCATGGTTTCGGTGAGCGTGTTCCAGGCTCCGCACTCACCGCACTGGCCGGCCCATTTGGGGAAGGTGGAGCCGCACTCGGTGCAGCCGTACATGCGCTTGGCCTTGGCCATCGGAACTCCCGGAAAAAAACGCGATGATAGCTCAGCTGAAGCTCGCGAGTGCGGCCGGATACTTCGCAACCCTTTTGATGATTACAAATATCCACATAAAAAATCAGGTATATTGATAAACACCCGCCAAACAAAACCTTGTATAAGTTTTTCGTTCAATATACTCAACAAACTCTAAGGGCATGCCTGTCTGAACAACCTGAAAACCTATACAAACTTTATTCACTTACACACTTAATGTACAACTCTGAATCACTCACACAGAGCACAGTGATTAATTCATGGAAGCACGCTACTTGTTAACTAACGAAACAGTTAATATCACTACAACTGCAATCAATTTCAATACCGCACCTGACCACTAACTACACGACCAACTTTAACGTCCCGTTTCAGGAATGGCCTCCCTCAACCTTGGTTTGCTCACACAAACGAAACCATATCGCTGAAAAAACACCGCATGCAAAACACCGCGCAAGGCCTGGCCGCTCCACAAACGAGATCAATCGGTGACTTTTTTCAACACCACCCGGTGTCGATTGCTGGCAAGCACGGCAGGCAGTTGATTCAAGCAGAATGCGATTTGCTGATTTACACTGCGTTCATCAACCTCATCTGTAACAAGGAAATAACCTATGGGCGTGCTAAATGAGTTCAAGGCCTTCGCGGTCAAAGGCAACGTGGTCGACATGGCCGTCGGCATCATCATCGGTGCGGCCTTCGGCAAGATCGTCACCTCGTTTGTCGGTGACCTGGTCATGCCGCCAATCGGGATGCTGATCGGTGGCGTGGACTTCAGTGATCTGGTCATAACGCTCAAGGCAGCGGACGGCGAGATTCCGGCGGTGGTGCTCGCCTATGGCAAATTCATCCAGACCATCATCGACTTCGTCATCGTCGCTTTCGCGATCTTCATGGGCGTCAAGGTCATCAACCGCCTGAAGCGCGAAGAGGCCGTAGCCCCTAGCCTGCCGCCGGTTCCAACCAAGGAAGAAGAGTTGCTGGGCGAGATCCGCGACCTGCTCAAGGCCCAGAACAACCGGCCTTGATGGCATTAGCAAAAAAACGGCGCCTTCGAGGCGCCATTTTTTTACCAGAAATTTTCCACCGCCACCTGACCAGGTCGCCGGCTGAGGCTCAAGTGCATGTCCCGCTGTTTAAGCAGCTTGCGCGTATCATCGATCATCTGCGGATTGCCGCACAGCATGACCCGTGAATGCTCAGGCGTCAGCGCAACACCCGCGACCCGCTCCAGTTCGCCGTTTTCAATCAGCGTGGTGATCCGCCCGTTCAATGAGCCAGGATGCTGTTCACGAGTGACCGTGGTGATCAATTGCAGTTTATGGGCGTACTCCGCCAGATAATCACGCTTCGCCAGCCCTGCGATCAGCTCCTGATACGCCAGTTCCCGGGCTTCGCGAACGCTGTAGACCAGAATGATCCGATCGAATCGCTCCCAGACGTCGAAATCCTGGAGTATCGACAGGAACGGCGCGATGCCCGTGCCTGTGGATAACAACCACAGATCACGCCCATCGACAAACCGGTCCAGCGTCAGATAACCGAAGGCCTGGCGGTCGACCAGCAATGCATCGCCAACACCCAGTCGGCTTAGCTCGCTGGTGAACTCACCGCCCGGCACGACAATGGAAAAGAACTCGAGGAACTCGTCAAAAGGCGAGGACACCATGGAATAGGCGCGCCATACCGTGCTGCCGTCAGCCTTGGCGACGCCCAACCGGGCAAACTGCCCCGCCCGGAAACGAAACCCTGCATCCCGGGTGGCACGCAAGGTAAACAGGCTCTGGGTCAGCGGATGAACCTCAAACAAGGTCTGACGGGTAAATTTTTCTTCACTGACGGACATGGAAGGCTCCAATCAAAAGATACCCCAGTGTCCCGCAAAGAAAGCAGCGTAACCACCGACAGTTTGTAGTGACATTAATCTGCACTAGTGACTGCTTACCAAATTTTGCAGGCACCCATCATTATAAAATGACATATGGAATTTTATATCCCATCGATTGCCTAAGAACCTGAAATACACTTTCTCAACAGTCAAAAGAGCAAAATTGTCGCACCACCACAGTAGGAATTATCCTACACTTCGTGACGTGCCGAATCTTGGATCCAGGATTGCACCCAGAAGACACAGTGATGGAGCCCCTTGTATGGAAATCTGGAAGGAGTCACAGCTCAAGCAATTGTCAAACACGCAAGAGATCAAAGCTGCCTATCGAATCGCGCTCAACTTCGCTAGAAACCTTGGATATAAATTTTGTGGCTTTTCAATTACTTCGAACTCAGTCGGAATCGATACCAGTACGCTGAACCTGAATAATTTCCCCCATGAGTGGAACATTCAATATGAAAAAAACAACACCACGCAAATAGATCCGATAGTGGCGCTTTGCGATCAGTCAACGTTACCTGTTCTCTGGAGCGAAGAGCTTTTTTCCAGGACGCCATGGCTATGGCAGTTGCTGCAGCAACAAGGTTTGCAGCATGGCTGGTCCCAGTCGATATTTGATGAGGAAACCGGTCAGCGCAGTATTCTCAGCCTGGCCAGAAGCCACTGCCCGATTTCAGCCTATGAGTTGTACGAGCATCTTGGATTCTCGGTGTTCATCAGCCGCCATTTGCACGCGCTGGCGATCGCAATGCAACCGAAAAAACCGGCTCGCCCCCAGGCTCCCCCCTTGTCACGGCGGGAACTCGAAGTATTGAAACTGTCAGCCGATGGCAAGACGGCCTATGAAATTGCCAGGATCCTCAGTTTGAGTGAACGCACAATCAACTTTCATGTGCACAGGGCTATCGAGAAGCTCGGCGTCAACAACAAGATTGCGGCCGTCATTGCCGCGGCCCGGTCCGGAGCCATCTGAAAGCGCCCGTCCGCGGGAAAACCTGCGAGTAATCCAGGCAAAAAAAACGTACCATTTGCGGTCCCTCCTGAGTGATGGCGTGTAAACCTTCACGACGCATTACACTCGGACGGCTCCGCCCGCTCCAACGCCTTCGGGCAGCGGGACATCCGTTGATTACCCAGAGCCCCGCCCCATGCCTTTGCTCGAAACACCCTTCGCCAGCCTCGACCTGATCCGCCAGCCCGAACAGCAGAACGAACCGCTGCAAGCTTTCGATGCGGCCGATGAATACCTGCTCAATCATCTGGCCGAACAGCAACCGGCGTCGGACACCCGGGTATTGGTGCTCAATGACAGTTTCGGTGCGTTGGCGGCCAGCCTGGCGGGTAAGGTGCGGGTGGTCAGCAGCGGTGATTCTTTCCTGGCTTTCCAGGGTCTGGAAAAGAACCTTGTGCGCAACGGCCTGGCCTTTGATGCCGTGCCGAGCCTACCCGCCAGCGAAACCCCTGCCGGGCCGTTCGACTGTGTGCTGATCCGTGTACCGAAAACCCTGGCCCTGCTGGAAGAACAACTGATCCGCCTGCAAGGTCAACTGGCACCTGGCGCCCAAGTGGTTGCCGCAGCCATGATCAAGCATCTGCCCCGGGCGGCGGGCGACTTGCTGGAGCGTTACATCGGCCCCGTGCAAGCCTCGTTGGCGGTGAAGAAGGCGCGGCTATTGATTGCCACCGCTGAAGACAAAACCCCAGCGGTGTCGCCTTACCCAACGCGATACAGACTCGACGAACCGGCCATCGAACTGCTCAACCACGCCAATGTGTTTTGCCGCGAAGGCCTGGACATCGGCACGCGGGCGTTTTTGCCACACCTGCCGAAAAACCTCGGTTCGGCGCGGGTCGCCGATCTCGGCTGCGGCAACGGCGTCCTGGCCATTGCCAGCGCCCTGCAAAACCCCGAGGCCCACTACACACTGGTGGACGAGTCGTACATGGCCGTGCAATCGGCCTCCGAAAACTGGCGCGCAGCGCTGGGTGAACGGGAAGTGATCGTGCGCGCCGGTGATGGCCTGTCCGGCCAGGAAGCGCAATCACTTGACGTCGTGCTGTGCAATCCACCGTTTCACCAGCAACAGGTGGTGGGCGACCTCCTGGCCTGGCGGATGTTCCAGCAGGCCCGCGAAGCGCTGGTGGTGGGCGGCGCGCTGTATATCGTCGGCAATCGTCACCTGGGCTACCACAGCAAGCTGGCGCGATTGTTCCGTGGCGTCGAGCAAGTGGCGGCCAATCCGAAGTTCGTGATCCTCAAGGCGCGCAAATAACAGGCAAAAAAAACCCTCCGGCAGGAGGGTCGTAAATCCGTGCCTCGAGGCCACGGGAGAGATATTCAGTGCGTGGTCAGGCCGGCCGCGTTCATGAACAGACGCATCAGGCTGGCGACGATGAACAGGGCGCCCACACTGCCGACCCAGATCAGGGCCAACCAGCCGAGCCGCTGCCACAGCGGCTTTTTTTCGGCTTCTTCAATGTCGTGCAGGGAATGTTTGCCGTTCATTGATAAATCCTCCGATGTAGATCAATGGCGTCTGTCAGGACGCCATCGCGAGCAAGCTCGCTCCCACAGATTCGTTGTACAGCAGACTAGTGGTAACCATCTTCATGGGTGACCTTGCCGCGGAACACGTAGTAGCTCCAGAAGGTGTAGCCCAGGATGAACGGGATGATGAACAGCGTGCCCACCAGCATGAAGCCCTGGCTTTGCGGCGGCGCGGCGGCGTCCCAGATCGAGATCGACGGCGGGATGATGTTCGGCCACAGACTGATGCCCAACCCGCTGTAACCGAGGAAGATCAGCACCAGAGTCAGCAGGAACGGCGTGTAATGCGCGTTGCGGGCCACGGCGCGGATCAGCCCGTACATCGTCACCAGCACCAGGATCGGCACCGGCATGAACCAGAACAGATTCGGCATGGTGAACCAGCGTGCGGCGATATCCGTGTGGGCCAACGGGGTCCAGATGCTGACAATGCCGATCACCGCCAGCAGCACGAAGGCCAATGGCCGTGCCAGGTCATGCATCTGCTCCTGCAACTTGCCTTCGGTCTTCATGATGAGCCAGGTGCAACCGAGCAAGGCATACGCCACGACCAGCGCCGCACCACAGAACATCGTGAACGGTGTCAGCCAGTCCAGTGAACCACCAGCGAACTGCCGATTGACCACAGGCAGCCCGTCGATGAAGGCGCCAAGCGCAACGCCTTGGAAGAACGTCGCAGTGACCGAGCCACCGATGAATGCCTTGTCCCACAGATGGCGCTTGTTGTCTCTGGCCTTGAAGCGGAACTCGAAGGCCACGCCGCGGAAGATCAACCCGATCAACATCAGGATCAGCGGCAGGTACAACGCCGAGAGCACCACCGAATAGGCCAGCGGAAACGCGCCGAACAACGCCGCGCCACCCAACACCAGCCAGGTCTCGTTGCCGTCCCAGACCGGGGCGACGGTGTTCATCATCACATCGCGATCGGTCTTGCCCGGAATGAACGGGAAGAGAATCCCGATGCCCAGGTCGAAACCGTCCATGACCACGTACATCATGATGCCGAAGATGATGATCACGGCCCAGATCAGCGGAAGATCAATACCCATGATTCAAATCTCCTTGGTCAGGCTTTGGCCGGCATCGGCGTGATCGTCGTCGGCTGCGGACAGCGGACGGGCCGGTGTGCGTTTCTGGCCGGGGCCACCGTCGTTGGTTTCCTTGCCTTCGTCGATCTTCGGCCCCTTGCGCACCAGGCGCATCATGTAGCCAAGACCGGCGCCAAACAGCGCGAAATAAACCACGACAAACAGGATCAGGGTGATGCTCATCTGCATGAAGCTATGGTTGGACGACGCATCCGCCGTACGCATCAGGCCATAGACCACCCATGGCTGACGGCCGATTTCCGTGGTGAACCAGCCAGCGAGGATCGCGATCAGGCCGGACGGCCCCATCCACAGCGCCAGGTACAGGAACGGCCGCGAGGTATAGAGGGTATCGCGCTTGCGCAGCCACAGGCTCCACAATCCGGTGAAGATCATCAGCAAGCCCAGCCCCACCATGATCCGGAACGACCAGAACACGATGGTCGAATTCGGCCGGTCTTCAGGCGGGAACTCCTTGAGCGCCGGCACCTGTTTGTCCAGGGAGTGTGTGAGGATCAGGCTGCCCAGGTACGGGATCTCGACAGCGAATTTGGTCTTCTCCTCCTTCATGTCCGGCCAGCCGAACAGGATCAACGGAGTCGCCTCGTTGCCTTTGTTTTCCCAGTGCCCTTCGATCGCAGCGATTTTCGCCGGCTGATGCTCAAGCGTATTGAGGCCGTGGAAGTCGCCGATGACCGCCTGGATCGGCGCCACGATCAACGCCATCCACATGGCCATCGAGAGCATTTTGCGGATCGCCGGGTTGTCCTTGCCGCGCAGCAAATGCCAGGCCGCGGAGGAGCCGACGAAGAAGGCCGTGGCGACGAAGGCTGCCGTGGCCATGTGCATCAGACGATACGGGAACGACGGGTTGAAGATAATCGCCAGCCAGTCGGTGGGTATGACCTGACCGTTGACGATCTCGAAGCCCTGCGGGGTCTGCATCCAGCTATTGGAGGCAAGAATCCAGAAAGTCGAGATCAACGTACCGATGGCCACCATCACGGTGGCGAAGAAGTGCAGGCCACGCCCGACCTTATTCCAGCCAAACAGCATGACACCGAGGAACCCGGCCTCGAGGAAGAATGCCGTGAGCACTTCATAGGTCAGCAACGGCCCGGTCACGGAACCGGCGAAGTCCGAGAAGCGGCTCCAGTTAGTGCCGAACTGATAGGCCATTACCAAGCCGGAAACCACCCCCATGCCGAAGTTGACGGCAAAGATCTTCGACCAGAAATGATAGAGGTCACGGTAGGTGTCGTTATGGGTTTTCAGCCACAGGCCTTCGAGTACCGCCAGGTAACTCGCCAGACCGATGGTGATGGCCGGAAACAGGATGTGGAACGAGATGGTGAACGCGAACTGAATTCGGGCGAGATCAAGTGCCTCTAAACCGAACATAAGTCTTCCTCTGTCAGGTAGTACGGCTGCGGGCTGGAAGCCTGCACCCACGGCCCCCACGGATATGGAGTGTGGCGAATCTCTGTTTGTTCTTTTTTTTGCACGCATCACAACGCAGGGAGTCTGGCCTTGCGGCCGCCGGATCAATTCCTTTTGTGGGTTTTGATCTGGATCAATCAACGTTGAAAGAGTAGTCCCAATTTCGGGGATGAACCGCGTGGTCTTTTGCCGCGTGACAAGTTGCCTCACGGCCTTGGTCACGAGCTGAAATACATTTCCTGTGGGAGCGGGCTTGCTCGCGAAGGCGGAGTATCAGGCGACTTCAATGCCGGATGTGCCGCCCTCTTCGCGAGCAAGCTCGCTCCCACAGTGTTTCCTGCGTTCTCAGGATAGGTATCTAGCTAACTAAATTTTTTGTCATGGCAACTTCCTGTTACAGGTTGATGCTAATCTCGCTGTTCCCCTCTCCCCAGATCTTCCCGCAGATGCCCAGCCAAGAGCCCTTGCTGTTACGTCACCATCGCCCTTTTCTCGCGTTCTGGCTGGCCCGGGTATTTACCGCCAGCGGCTTCCAGATGCTCACCGTGGCCATCGGCTGGAACCTGTACCAACTGACCGGCAACGTGCTCGACCTGGGTCTGGTCGGCCTGGTCGAATTCGCCCCGCGCGTACTGTTCATGCTGCACACAGGGCACGTCGCCGACCGTTATGACCGGCGCAAGGTCGCGGCGATCTGCCAGTCCCTCCAGGCATTGATCGCCCTGTCGCTGGCCATCGGCAGCGCCACCGACCATGTCACCCGGGAAATGATCTTTATCCTGGCCTTCCTGCTCGGTGCCGCTCGCTCCTTTGAAATGCCGACCACCCAGGCCCTGTTGCCCAGTATCGTGCCCAGCGCGTTGTTTCCCCGTGCAGTGGCCGCCGCACAATCGGCCCAGCAATCGGCAACCATCGTCGCTCCAGCCCTCGGCGGCTTGCTCTACGCCTTCGGCAGCGTCTGGGTGTATGGCCCGACGGTGCTTTTGTATGTCATCGCCTGTTCGCTGATGCTCAACCTGCCGGCCCGACAAACCCCGCTGAACAAGGGCAAGGCCACGCTGGACTCACTGCTGGCGGGCATTCGCTTCATCCGCAGTCGTCCGGACATTCTCGGGGCGATCTCCCTTGATCTGTTTGCGGTGCTATTGGGTGGCGCCACAGCGCTGCTGCCGGTGTTCGCCAAGGACATTCTGCTGACCGGCCCGTGGGGGCTTGGCCTGCTACGCTCGGCGCCGGCGGTAGGCGCGCTGCTGATGTCGCTGTTCCTGGCGCGGTTTGCCGTGGAACGCAACGTCGGACGGGTGATGTTCACGGCCGTGGGCATCTTCGGCGTGGCGACCATCGCCTTCGGCCTGTCGACCTCGTTCTGGTTTTCCCTGGCGGTGTTGGTGGTGTTGGGCGCGGCAGACATGATCAGCATGGTGATCCGCGCCTCGTTCGTTCAACTGGAAACACCGGACGAAATGCGCGGCCGGGTCAGCGCCGTCAATGGACTGTTCATCGGTGCCTCGAACCAGTTGGGCGAATTCGAATCGGGCCTGACTGCCCACTGGTTCGGCACCGTGCCAGCGGTGGTCATGGGCGGGATCGGCACACTGGTGGTGACCGGGGTGTGGGTCAAACTGTTCCCGACACTGGCCAGCCGCGATCGCATGCACGTGGCTAAAGATGAAGAGAAGGAAGAGGCGAAGGTCTGACACTCTCTAAACGAGCAACTCCCCCGCCACTGCCATACGAGTGGCTTTACCGCAGAGTTGCTCCACCAGCGCCAGGGCAAATGCCAATGCGCCGGCCGAGCCCTGGGCGGTGATGCAATTGCCGTCGACCACCACCGGTTGATCGACGAAGGTACAGCCCAGCAGTTGATGGCTGGCCGAGGGCAGACAGGTCATGCGCCGTTGACGCAATACGCCAAAGGCCTGCAGTGCCACGGCGGGCGCTTCGGCGATGCCGGCGAACAGGCGACCGGCCGCGGCCTGATCCTTGACCAATTGTTGCAAGGGTTGGTGGGCTGCCAGGTGCTGCGAACCCACCGCTCCACCTGGCAAGGCAATCAGGTCGAAGGGTTGCGCCAGCAAGTCCACCAGCATCGCATCGGACGTCAGGCGAGTGCCGCGAGCGCAGGTGAGCATGCGCCGCCCTTCGATACTGGCCACCACCACTTCTATTTTGGCGCGGCGCAGTACGTCGATCAGGGTCACGGTTTGCAGGTCGTCGGTACCCTCGGCAAGGGCAATCAAGGCTCTAAAGGTCATCGGGTACTGTCCACGGAATGATCTTTTAAGCGTAGTCAGCTTTCTGACCCTTGGTCGATACGTGCGATTACTGGATATAAAGCTGCGTCGACATCGTATTGCCGGGCGCGTTGATCGAGGTATTGCTAAAGGTCAGCGTGCCTTCCTGCTTGCCCGCCAGATCGAGGGCATACAAATAGCCGACGGTTTTTTCCCCGGGAGTGCAGCTGGTCAGGTTGCCGTTCTTGAACGCACAAACTGGTGTGCGGGTGCCATTTACTTCGAAACCGTCCAGGGCGACATGGGCCTCCCGCCCATAACCCACTTCCAGCACGTACACCATGATGTTCGGGCCAATGTGATCGCAGCGAGTCCGGGTTTGCCCTTCGTCGATGTTCTCGACACCACAGGACGGCGACGCGACCTTGAGCACTTTCAATTGCGTCAGTGGTGGAGCCGAGGCCGCCACGGCCGTTTGCGCCCCGAGAAACAACGCCCCCCCTATTCCGAGGGCGGCAACCAGACGCTTTTTCATGCAGGACCCATCCACCCAAAAAAACCAGCGCGCAGTATGGCGCACTTGGCTTTGTCGCAAAACATCGACGACGATCACCGCCAAAGCAGCCATATTCCCAAGCTACTGGTATGATGCGCGGCTTTTTCCGGCCCACAGTAATTTCCAGGCGCGTTCTGCTGCCTGTGCTTTGCTGTTGAGGTCGATACATTCACGGCGCCCGGCGCGCCACGGGGAGCAGACATGCTGGAAAGGCTGTTTCAACTCAAGGCACACAACACCAACGTGCGGACCGAGATTCTGGCGGGCGTCACGACCTTTTTGGCCATGGCCTACATTCTGTTCGTCAACCCGAGCATCCTCGGCGAGACCGGCATGGACAAGGGAGCAGTGTTTGTCGCCACCTGTCTGGCAGCTGCCATCGGCTCGACGACCATGGGCCTGATCGCCAACTACCCGATCGCACTCGCACCAGGCATGGGCCTGAACGCCTTCTTTACCTACACCGTGGTCCTGCACATGGGCCATACCTGGCAAGTGGCGCTGGGTGCGGTGTTCATCTCGGCGGTGTGCTTCTTCCTCCTGTCGATCTTCCGCATCCGTGAATGGATCATCAACAGCATCCCGCTGCCGCTGCGCTCGGCGATTGCTGCCGGCATCGGCCTGTTTCTGGCGCTGATCGCCCTGCACAACGCCGGTATCGTAGTCAGCAACCCGGCGACCATGGTCGGCCTCGGTGACTTGAAACAACCGGCCCCGATCCTCGCCACCCTCGGTTTTGCCCTGATCGTCGCCCTCGAAGCCCTTGCCGTGCGCGGCGCAGTGCTGATCGGCATTCTGGTGGTGACCATCATTTCCATCGTGATGGGCTTCACCCCATTCGGCGGCGTGATGTCGATGCCGCCATCGCTGGCCCCGACCTTCCTGCAACTGGACATCAAGGGGGCACTGGACATCGGTCTGGTCAGCGTGATCTTCGCCTTCCTGTTCGTCGATCTGTTCGACAACTCCGGCACCCTGATCGGTGTGGCCAAGCGCGCCGGCCTGATGCGCAAGGACGGCCACATGCCGAAAATGGGCCGCGCGCTGATCGCTGACAGCACTGCAGCCATGGCCGGTTCCCTGTTGGGCACCTCAACCACCACCAGTTACATCGAATCCGCCGCTGGCGTGAGTGCCGGTGGCCGCACCGGCCTGACTGCCATCGTGGTGGCGTTCCTGTTCCTGCTGGCGCTGTTCTTCTCGCCACTGGCCGCCAGCGTTCCGGCGTTCGCCACCGCACCGGCACTGCTGTTCGTCGCCGTGCTGATGACATCCGGCCTGGCCGAAATAGACTGGGACGACATTACCGTCGCCGCGCCGGTGGTGATCACCGCGCTGGCAATGCCGTTCACTTACTCCATCGCCAATGGCATCGCCTTCGGTTTCATTTCCTGGACCGCCATCAAGCTGATGTCCGGTCGTGGCCGTGAGCTGAACCCGGCGCTGGTGATCCTGTCGATTCTGTTCGTGATCAAGCTGGGTTGGTTCAACGCATGACTTTTGATTCCCAGGCCTACGCCGTTCAGCTCGAAGAAAAGGTCACGCGTCTGCGTGACCTGCTGGCCCCGTTCGATGCACCCGAGCCAGCCGTTTTCGATTCGCCGCTGAAAAACTTCCGCCTGCGCGCCGAGTTCCGCCTGTGGCGCGAAGCCGGCGAGCGCCACTACGCGATGTTTTCCCAGGAAGACAAACGCACGCCAATCCTGATCGAAGAGTTCCCGATTGCCAGCCTGCGCATCAACCAGTTGATGCCGCAGCTCAAGGCAGCATGGCAAGCCAGCGCCCCCCTGAGCCACAAGCTGTTCCAGGTGGAGTTCCTGACCACACTGGCCGGCGACGCGATGATCACCCTGTGCTATCACCGTCCGCTGGACGAGCACTGGCATGCAGCGGCGTCGAAACTGGCCGCGGACCTGAACGTCAGCATCATCGGCCGCTCCAAGGGCAAGCGCGAAGTCATCGGTCACGATTACGTGGTCGAGAAGCTGGAAGTCGGCGGCCGCACCTTCAGCTATCGCCAGCCTGAAGGCGCGTTCACCCAGCCCAACGGCACGGTGAACCAGAAGATGCTCAACTGGGCATACGATGCGCTCGGCGATCGCTCCGATGATTTGCTGGAGCTGTACTGCGGCAACGGCAACTTCACCCTGCCCCTCGCCACACGCGTGCGCAAGGTGCTGGCCACCGAAATCAGCAAGACCTCGGTCAACGCGGCCTTGAGCAATCTCAGCGAAAACGCGGTAGATAACGTCACTCTGGTGCGCTTGTCCGCCGAAGAGCTGACCGAAGCCCTGAACGAAGTGCGTCCGTTCCGCCGCCTGCACGGTATCGACCTCAAGAGCTACGAGTTCGGTAGCGTCTTCGTCGACCCGCCCCGCGCCGGCATGGACCCGGACACCTGCGAGCTGACCCGGCGCTTCGACAACATCCTGTACATCTCCTGCAACCCGGAGACCCTGGCAGCCAACATCGCCCAACTGCACGACACCCACCGCATCAGCCGATGCGCGATGTTCGACCAGTTCCCGTGGACCCATCACATGGAATCCGGGGTAATGCTGACCCGGCGTTGATGGCAAGCGCACCCACAAATAAGCCGTCCTCGTGACGGTTTTTTTGTATTCGTGCGCGCAAGACTGATAAATACTGGTCCAGCTTCTTCATCTGATCCCCGGTGTAATCAATCATGCAGCGACAATTCGACGATCTTCAGTTGGGTAGCATCGAGCTGTTTTGCCTGGCCGCCGAGGCCGGCAGTTTTACTGCCGCCGCGCTGGTGGCGGGTGTCACACCCGCTGCCGTGAGCCGTTCGGTGTCGCGCATGGAAGAACGCCTTGGTGTGCGCCTGTTCGCGCGCACCACGCGTAGTGTGAAGCTGACCGACAGTGGTCGCCGTTATTACGAGGAGTGCCGCCAGGCCCTGGCGCAACTGGTCGAGGCCCAGCGTGAGGTGATGGGCCAGCAGCAAGTGCCGTCCGGTACTTTGCGCATCAGTATTCCGACCACCTACGCGCATCATCGAATCCTGCCGCTGCTGCCGGAATTTCGCGCGCGTTATCCGGCGGTGAAGGTCGAGTCGCACATCAGCAATCGCAACATCGACTTCGTCGGCGAAGGCTACGACATGGCGATTCGTGTGCGGGCCATCCCGGATTCGGGTCTGATCGCCCGACAGTTGGAAGATGCCGTCCTGGTGATGATCGCCAGCCCTGATTACCTGAAACGGGCCGGCACTCCACAAACCCTCGACGACCTCGAAAACCACGAATGCATCCAGTACGAATTGCCCAGCAGCGGCCGTCGCATTGCCTGGCTGTTCAACGATGAAGGCGTGCCCCGGGAGATTCTGGCCGAGGGCAACCTCAGTTGCTCCGACGATGTGCTGGGCGGTGTGACCTTGGCCAAACACGGGGCGGGGTTGTTTCAGACCTATCGTTTTATCGTTGAAAAGGAACTGGCCGACGGCTCGCTGGTGGAAGTGCTCAAGCCCTATGGCGGGCGATCGCGGCCGTTTACCTTGCTGTACCCGCAAAGTCGCCATGTACCGCTGCGCTTGAGGGCATTTATCGATTTCCTCGTGGAGCACCTGCCGCGCTGACCTGCGAAAGTGTCCGATCACCGCCCACAAACAGCCTGTATACCTTCACTTCAATTGACCAAATTAACCAGTTAGTACAATTTATCTCCACAGGCTGAACACTCGGCCGATTCCAAAAATAATAAGTGGAGAGATTCCAATGTCCCCTATCGTTCTGGTGCTCAACGGCCCGAACCTGAACCTGCTCGGCACCCGTGAACCGGCGACTTACGGCCACGAAACCCTGGCAGACATTTCGGCCTTGTGCGCACGCGCCGCCGAAGAGTTCGGCCTGGCGGTGGAGTTTCGCCAGACCAACCATGAAGGCGAATTGCTCGACTGGATTCACGCCGCCCGCGGTCGCTGCGCCGGGATCGTCATCAATCCTGCCGCGTGGACCCACACCTCGGTCGCCATCCGCGACGCCCTGGTCGCCAGCGAACTGCCGGTGATCGAAGTCCACCTGTCCAACGTGCACGCCCGCGAGCCCTTCCGCCACCATTCGTTCGTATCCGCCATTGCAACGGCGGTGATGGCCGGTTTTGGCAGTCATGGCTATCGCCTGGCGCTGGAACACTTCAGTCATCGTTTGAAGGGGTGATCGCCGTGACTCAGAACCACGTGATACTGGCCGGGCTGATTGGCGCCGGCATCCAGGCGTCCCGCACACCGGCCATGCACGAGCATGAAGGCGATGCCCAGGGGCTGCGCTATCTGTATCGCCTGATCGATCTTGATCAGTTGAAGCTCGACAGCAACGCCCTGCCCGACCTGTTGATGGCTGCAGAGCGCATGAATTACACCGGACTGAACATTACCTTTCCATGCAAGCAGGCGATCATCCCGCTGCTCGACGAACTCTCGCCGGAGGCCCGCGGTATCGGTGCTGTCAACACGGTGGTGCTCAAAAATGGCAAACGCATCGGCCACAACACCGATTGCCTGGGCTTTGCCGAGGGGTTTCGCCGGGGTTTGAAAGGCGTTGCCGTTGAACGTGTCGTACAGATGGGCGCTGGTGGCGCAGGTGCGGCGGTGGCCCACGCGTTGTTGAGCGAAGGCGTACAACAGCTGAGCATTTTTGACGTGGACATCCGCCGCGCCCAGGATCTGGCTGACAACCTCAATCAGCATTTCGGCGTCAGTCGGGCGGTGGCCGGGTATGACCTGCCCGATGCCATGGCCCAGGCTGACGGCCTGGTGAACACCACGCCGATGGGCATGAAAAAACTGCCGGGCATGCCCGTGCCGGTCGAACTGCTGCGGGCCGAATTGTGGGTGGCGGAGATCGTTTACTTCCCACTGGAAACCGAACTGCTGCGCAACGCCCGCGCCCTCGGTTGCCGGACACTGGACGGCGGCAACATGGCGGTGTTTCAGGCGGTCAAAGCATTCGAATTGTTCAGCGGCGTAGTCCCGGATGCCCAGCGGATGCTTGAGCATTTCCAGAGCATGAATGACTGAATGAGTGAAGTGAGGGGGGAAACCCCTCACCTCGCCTCAGACTTGCAGATACCGCAGAACCGACTCGCAAATCATCTCCCGATGACGCTGCTTGATACGTTCGTCCGGCAGGTCGATCTGAAAAATCTCACCAAAGGTGTGGCGGTTCGAGACGCGATAGAAGCAGAACGAACTGATCAGCAAATGCACGTCCAGCGGATCAAGCCCGGTACGGAACAGCCCCTGCTCGGCACCGCGACGCAGAATCTCGCCCAGTGAATCGAGGATAGTGTTGTTCATCGCCTTGATCGCATCGGAGCGCTTCACGAACTCGGCGTTGTGAATATTCT
Organism: Pseudomonas sp. EU05-FHT14B02; assembly: GCF_058791055.1. Taxonomy (NCBI): domain Bacteria; kingdom Pseudomonadati; phylum Pseudomonadota; class Gammaproteobacteria; order Pseudomonadales; family Pseudomonadaceae; genus Pseudomonas; species Pseudomonas sp. EU05-FHT14B02. The sequence continues at coordinate 70,892 of NZ_JBYTDD010000004.1, forward strand.
CGATACTGACGATGCGCACGAAATCAACGTTGCGATCATGGTGATCGAAGGTGAACTCCACCAGCCGCCGAATGGCTTCGACCGGCGCCAGCTCTGCCAGGTGCAGGCGATTTTCGGTGTTGCGGATATCGCCGTAGAGTTTCTCCAGCACCTCGACGTAGAGCTGTTCCTTACTGCCGAAGTAGTAATAGATCATGCGCTTGGAGGTGTGGATGCGCTCGGCGATGGCATCGACGCGGGCACCGGAAAGCCCCTGCTGGACGAATTCGACAATCGCCTCCTGCAGGATGTTTTCGCGGGTCTTTTCCGGGTTGTTCTTGCGACTCTTGCGCGGCTCGGCACCAGGTTCTACGGAGGCTGCGGGGAGTTCTGAAGTCATTGTCATTGCGGGCTCACGGCCATCACTGCACAGGCTGGCGATTATGGGCTGCGCGGCACAGTGAAGGAAGCCGCGCGGCCCACGTTTAGTCCCGCGTTTACGAATTACCTACAACTTCGCCTGGCGCAATGCGCCGCTACGGGATTTGGCCATGGCCGCCAGCCGCACCGCGACGTTGGCCGCGCCGTAGCCGGCATAACCGTTTTTACGCTGGATGATCTCGAAGAAGAACCGCCCCTCGAACGGCTCGGTGTACACATGAAACAGTTCACCGCCCTGAGCGTCGCGGTCGTACAACACATTGTAGTAGGCCAGCTCACTGAGGAACTCGTCGTCGAAATCGAACCGCGCCGCCAGGTCATCGTAGTAGTTGAGCGGAATATCCAACAGTGGCACGCCCGCCTCTTTTGCACGGCTGACCTGGGCAAAGATGTCATCACAATCAAACGCGATGTGGTGCACGCCGGAGCCGCGATAACTCGACAGCGCGTGTGAGATCGCGGTGTTGCGGTTCTCGGAAATGTTCAGTGGCAGGCGGATCGAACTGTCCCGGCTACGCAAGGCACGGCTCTTCACCAGACCATAAGGATCCGGCAGCACGACTTCATCGTCTGCCTCGAAATCCAGTAGGCTCTTATAGAACAGCACCCAGCTGTCGAGACTGTCGGCCGGCAGCGCCATGGCCATGTGGTCGATGCGCTTGAGGCCACCGCTGACCGGTGCATCCGCCAGCAGATTGAAGTCGGTACCGTAGACGTCGGCATCCTGGTCCACCAGATAAATCAGGCTGCCATCCGGCGCACGCACCGCCGCCAGTTCCAGTTCATTGGGGCCCACCAGCCCGCGATAGGGTTGACCCTTGTAGGCTACGGCTCGTGCCAGCGCACTGGCGCTATCCTTGACTCGCACGGCGGTAGCGCACAACGAAGGGCCGTGGGCTTCGAAAAAGCTGTGGCCGAAGGAGTAAGGTTCAGAGTTGAGGATCAAATTGATATCGCCCTGGCGCATCAGGCTGACGCTCTTGGAACGATGCTGCCCGGCCTTGACGAAACCCAGTCGCTCCAGCCAATGCGAGAGCTTGGCGCCGAGGCTTTCGTCCACGGCGAACTCGAGAAACTCGATGCCGTTGTACTCACTGGCCTTGGGCGTTTCGAACAGAATTTCAGAGTTGGCCGCAGGCTTGGCTTCCTGGGCCAGACGCTCGCGGGTTTTCTCTTCCAGATACAGCAACGAGCGCAAACCGTCGGCGGCATTGGCCCGTGGCGGCGCGGCGCGGAAGCCATCGTTGAAGATTTCCAGCGACAACGGCCCGGTGTACCCGCTCTTGATGATCGGCGCGAGGAACCCCGGCAAGTCGAATTCACCCTGGCCCGGGAAGCAGCGAAAATGCCGGCTCCACTCCAGCACGTCCATGGCCAGGATCGGCGCGTCGGCCATTTGCACAAAGAAGATCTTGTCGCCGGGAATCTCGGCGATAGCGCTTGGATCGCCCTTGAGCGACAACGTGTGAAAGCTGTCCAGCAACACGCCAAGGCTTGGGTGATCGGCCTGACGCACGATGTTCCACACCTGTTGATACGTGTTCACATGCCGCCCCCAGGCCAGGGCCTCGTAGCCGATGCGCAGGCCGCGTGCCCCGGCACGCTCGGCCAGCAGCCGCAAATCATCGACCAGAATCTGTTCATCACCGATGGACTCGGCCGAGGCGTTGCTGCACACCAGCACCAGGTCGGTGCCCAGTTCCTGCATCAGGTCGAACTTGCGCTCAGCGCGTTCCAGATTGCGCGACAGCCGATCACGCCGACAGCCTTCGAAATCACGGAACGGTTGAAACAGGGTGATGGCGATCCCGAGATCGGCACACATCTGTTTAATTTCCCGTGGACTGCCGTCGTAGTAGAGAAGGTCATTCTCGAAAATCTCGACGCCGTCGAAACCGGCGGCGGCAATGGCTTCGAGTTTTTCCGGCAGGGTACCGCTCAAGGATACGGTGGCAATGGAACGCTGCATATTTCGGCTCCCGGTGGAGGCTTCGGCTACAGGGAATTTGCGCCGCTTTTAAAAGAGTGAGTGAATTATTGAGCTGGCCCATGCATTGAGCAATGCAAAGTGTACTATCCGGTTAGTTTTGTGTTCGATTATCGAACAAAATGGTGGATGGCGAATTGACGATTTTTTGTCCAATGCCCAACATCGTCCTCACATTAAGTCCGGACACGCAGCACCGGCCGCGATGTCCAAAACACCAAATAACAAATTCAAAAAACGGGTGGTACACATGATCCCTTCCCAAAGCTCACGCATGGCTCCGGCCATGAACGTCACTGCCGGTGGCATCGGCGACAAAATCCGCGGCGCCATGGCGGTCGGCAAAACCCGCTGGGGCATGCTGGCGCTGGTGTTTTTCGCCACCACCCTGAACTACATCGACCGCGCCGCACTGGGCGTGATGCAGCCCATCCTGGCCAAGGAAATGAGCTGGACGGCGATGGATTACGCCAACATCAACTTCTGGTTCCAGGTGGGTTACGCCATCGGTTTCGTGCTGCAGGGCCGGTTGATCGACCGGGTCGGCGTGAAGCGCGTGTTCTTCTGCGCCGTGCTGCTCTGGAGCCTGGCGACCGGCGCCCACGGCCTGGCCACTTCGGCGGTCGGCTTCATGGTCTGCCGCTTCATCCTCGGCCTGACCGAAGCCGCCAACTACCCGGCCTGCGTGAAAACCACCCGCCTGTGGTTCCCGGCCGGCGAGCGCGCCGTGGCCACCGGGATTTTCAATGCCGGGACCAACGTCGGTGCGATGTTCACCCCGATGCTGCTGCCGCTGATCCTCCACGCCTGGGGCTGGCAGGCCGCGTTCCTGTGCATGTCGGCACTGGGCGGGATCTGGCTGCTGTTCTGGGGCTTGAAGTACTTCAACCCGGAAGAGCATCCGAGCGTCAAACAATCGGAGCTGGACTACATCCAGAAAGAAGTCGAGCCGGAACAAACCCGCGTGCCGTTCTCGAAAATCCTGCGCATGCGTGGTACCTGGGCCTTCGCCCTCGCCTACTCGATCACCGCGCCAGTGTTCTGGTTCTACCTGTACTGGCTGCCGCCGTTCCTCAACCAGCAATACAACCTGGGCATCAACGTCACCCAGATGGGTATCCCGCTGATCATCATCTACCTCACTGCCGACTTCGGCAGCGTTGGCGGCGGCATCCTCTCCTCGTTCCTGATCGGTCGCGGCGTCAACCCGATCAAGGCGCGACTGATGTCCATGTTCCTGTTCGCCTGCTGCATCATCGGCGTGATCATGGCGGCCGGTTCCAGCAACCTGTGGGTCGCGGTGGCCGCCATCTCCCTGGCCATCGGCGCGCACCAGGCCTGGACCGCGAACATCTGGAGCCTGGTGATGGACTACACGCCCAAGCACATGATGAGTACGGTGTTCGGCTTCGGTGGCATGTGTGCGGCGATTGGCGGGATGTTCATGACCCAACTGGTCGGCCACATCCTGACAATCACCAACAACAACTACACCGTGCTGTTCACCATGATTCCGGCGATGTACTTCATCGCCCTGATCTGGATGTACTTCATGGCACCGCGCAAGATTCCGACCGTCACTGACTAAAGTTAAGCCCGCTCCCACCGTTGTTTTCCGGTTACTTTCTACTTGCGGCTTTGCTGCCAGGCCGCCGCCAACCCGCTGCAGCAGATCACGGCGATGCCGAGCACGGTGGTCAGTGTCGGCGTATGGGAAAACAGCAGCCAGCCCAGCAGGCCGGCGAAGATGATCTGGCAATAGCTGAACGGTGCCAGCAGTGCTGGTGCCGCGAGGCGGAAAGCCTGGGTCAGGAACAGGTGAGCCGTCATCCCGCAGGCCCCCAGCGCCAGCATCATCGCGCCATGCATCAGGTTCGGCGTCTGCCAGAAGAACGGCACCAGCGCACTCATCACCAGCGTGTTGCACAAGCCTGCGAAGAAGTTACTGGTGGTCGGGCTGTCGATCTCGCTGAGCTTGCGGGTCAGCAGTTGGTAGAAGCAGAAAAACAGCGCCGAGCAGAACGGCAGCAACACCGCCGGGGTAAACAGATCGCCCCCGGGGTGAACGATGATCAGCACTCCGCTAAAACCGAAAATCACCGCCAGCCATTGCCCCCGGGTCACCCGCTCGCCAAGCAGCGGTACCGACAGCGCGGTGACCAATACCGGAGCGAGGAAGTTGACCGACGTGGCCTCGGCCAGCGGGATGTACATCAGCCCCGTGGTGAAAAACAGACTGGTGCCCAGCAGGCACAGCGCCCGGATCACCTGCAGCAATGGCCGTTTGGTACGCAGCACCCGCAACCCGGACTGCGGCAGGAAAATCCCGGCCATCAACAAGGTGTGAACCACGTAGCGCGCCCAGACCACCATGACAATGGGATAGAAACCGGAGAGGTATTTGGAAAAGGCGTCGTGGGTGGAAAACAGGAAGGTTGCGACAATGATCAGCAGGATCCCTTTGAAGGGCTGATTGACGCCGGAAAGCGGGGTGCTGACGGTCATTGGGTTTCCTTACATAAAGTCAAAAGCATCACGGGCAAACCACGCTTCCACCCAGTCAGCATAGAACCTGTGGGAACGTGGCTTGCCCGCGATAGGTGCGCAGCACCGATTACAGCCGCGCAAACAATTCCCGGGTTTTATCCAGCGCCATCTGCGCCCGCTCCAACCCACTCACGCCCTGCTCCAGCAACTGCACGGTGGGAATCTCCAGGCTCAATGGAATGTCAGCCGGCAAAATCCCCAACAACCCCTGCAGATCACAATCGCCATCGCCGGGGAAACGCCGCTCGTTACGCGCCTGACGCAAGATCTCCGCCATATCCGCCGGCCGTGGTCCTGCGACGTCACACAACTGTGCATACCGTAACCGTGAGGGAGCAACTTTGGCCAGATCTTCCAGGCGCGATCCCGAACGATCGAAGTGGAAGGCGTCCACCAGCACTCCGCCGTTTCCCCGCCCGGCGTTTTCTACAATACGCGCGGCTTGTTGAAGATTGCGTGCATCGGTCCAGGGCATGAACTCCAGATGCGGGTGCAGCCCATAGAGTGCCGCCAGATCACAGAGTTCGGCAAAATGTTCCGTCAGCCGTTGTTCATCAGGGTCGTTGCCGGCCACCAGCAATTCACTGGCACCCAATTGGGCACCCACCGCCAGGATTTTCTCGAAGTCGGTAACAACGGTCTCCGGCTTGAGACGCAGAATTTCGACGTCCAGCACCCTGATACCGGTATCGCGCAGACGCGCCAGGGTTTGGCGCCGCAATTCGCTGTCGGCCACCAAGGCAAAATGGTGTTCCTCAGGGGTTGCCGGTACCAGGCGCAAGCCGACATGGCTGTAACCGGCCCGCGCGGCGACCTCGACCATGTCGGGCGGTGACAACTCCAGCACGGTCAGGCTGGCCAGGGAGAAGATACGCTCGCTCATGGTCAGCCCTCGATTAAGGATGGCGTGCAGGCACGACCGGTTTCGGCGGCTTCGCGGATGGCTTCGATCAGCGCCAACGTACGCGCGGCATCGGCGGCACTCACCAGCGGCTCGACCTCCCGGCGTGCAACACGCACGAAGTGCTGCAACTGCAGACGCAGGGCTTCATCGGCACTGAAGTTTTCCTGGGTTGCCAGCAACGGTTGATGCCAGCCGCCATCGACTTCGTTGTAGTGCCAGCGTTTAAGCTGCGGAATACTCAGCGCCCCACCTGTCCCGGCCAGCAAGTAGCACGGTTGATCAGGATGACGCGGATACACCAGATTCTCCCCCGAATCCAGCTCCCAGCTCCAGGGCGCAGCCACCGCATCGGAGCCGGTCAGGCTGCCCAGTGCACCGTTGTCGAATTGCAGCAGTATTGCCGCGCAATCTTCGTTGGCAAACCCGCGAATGGCGTTGCTGGTGATGGCCTGAACCTGACGCACTTCACCGCACAAATGCCGCAGCAGATCGAGGTCGTGGATCAGGTTGGTCAACAGCATCCCCGCGCCGGCCTCGCGCCGCCAGGGTGTTTCAAAATAGCTGTCGGGCTTGCGCAACTGCCAGAGCGCCGTGACTGTGGTCAACCGCCCCAATGCGCCGCTGTGGACAAGCTCGTGGGCGCGGACGATCAACGGGTTGTGACGACGGTGATGTCCGACCAGTACCGGAACGCCACTAGCCTTCGATGCAGTCACCAGCTCCCTGGCTTCATCCAGGTGCACGCCCACCGGTTTTTCCAGCAGTACCGGCACGCCGGCCGCGAGGCAATCGAGGGCCGTGCTGACGTGCAGCGTGTTCGGGTTGGCGACGATGACGGCGTCCGGCTTTGCCTGCTCCAGCATCTGACGATGATCGGCGAAACAGGCTACGCCCCATTGCGCCGCAAGACTGGCCGCCTGCGGTCCCGGATCGGCCACGGCGCACAACGTCGCTTCAGTCAGGGATTGCAGATGCTGGTAGTGCTGCTGGCCCATGTTGCCAGCACCGATCAGGGCGATGCGAAGTGGCGAACTCAAGATACGGTCCTCTTGTCAGTGTTATTGGAGCGATGAACTCCAATAATTTAGAACCTGGTTCCAGATTCTTACACAGACCTATCCTGAAAGTGTTCGAACAGCGCACAGCTTCTCAAGCTGAAGACTGTTCAAAATGTGGGAGCGGGCTTGCTCGCTCCCACAGTTGATTTGCACAGGCCTTAGTTGAACAACTCCGACGCCAGGCTCGCTGCACTCAACTCCTCGGTGTACGCCAGCAACAACGGCGCCAGCTCATGCAGCCGCGCCCCCGGCATCCGTGCACTTGGCCCGGCGATGCTGAGCACGCCGATCACCCGCCCATCGGCGGGATGACGCACCACCGCCGCAATCGCCGAAGTGCCGATCGCCGAGCTCTCCTCGACCCAGGCGTAGCCCTGGTCCCGCGCCAGACGCAGGCGTTCGAGCAATTCGATGTTCGAGCGCGGCGCGTTCGGCCCCACATGTTCCGGCACTTGTGCGCCCTGCCGCTCTACCAGCGACAAGGCTTCGGCATCGCTCATGCAGGCCAGCCACGCATGCCCAGAGGCTGTGTAAAACAACGGCGCATCGCGGCCCATGTCCGGGTCATAACGCAGACCGGAGCGCGCGCCCTGGGACTTGGCGATCCAGGTCTGACGCTCACCGTCGATCACCCCGAGACGCACCAGTTCGCCGGTTTCCTGCGCCAGGCGGTCAAGCACTGGCTGCACGATGTCGGCACCGCTGCTCGACAGATAACGGAAGCCCATCGCCACCAGTTTGGTCGAGAGGTGATAACGCAGATTATCCGGATTCTGCCGCACGTAACCGAGGCGGATCAGCTCGGCCAGCAGGCGATGGGTCGCGCTCTTGGGGATATCCAGTTGCTCTGCCAGGGTCTGCATCGGCAGGCCACGGGGATCGCTGGTGAGGCTTTCGAGCACACTGAAAACACGTTCGATCTGACTGCCGGCCATGGTCGCTTCCACGCAAAATTTGCTCGATTCTAGAAGACATCTGAACGAATGCGAAATCTGGAACTGAACGTTCGATAACCGCCCGTTTTAGACCCTCAAGACTTGTTCGGCCTCACCTGATTCTTATATTTTCTGGAACAAGATTCCGAAACAATAAAACACCGGAGTTCAAACAATGCCTGCCCAAGCGCACTTTCTTCCCGACATCGACTGCGATGTGCTGATCGTTGGTTCCGGTGCGGCGGGACTGTCGGCGGCCGTGACCGCCGCGTGGCATGGACTGAAAGTCATAGTGGTGGAAAAGGACCCGGTGTTCGGCGGTGCCACGGCCTGGTCCGGTGGCTGGGCCTGGGTCCCTTGCAACCCGCTGGCCCGGCGCGGGGGCATCGTCGAAGACGTTGAACGGCCTCGCACTTATCTGCAACACGAATTGGGCGAGCGCTTTGATCCGGCGATGATCGACGCTTTCCTGGAGGCCGGCCCGCGAATGGTGTCGTTCTTCGAGCAGCACACCTCGCTGCAATTCGCCGACGGCAACGCCATTGCCGACATTCATGGCGACACCCCCGGGGCAGGCACCGGTGGACGCTCGGTGATCGCCGCCCCGTACGACGCACGAAAAGTCGGCAAGCTGCTCAAGCGGCTGCGCAAAACCATGCGGGAAACATCGTTCATGGGCATGCCGATCATGGCGGGGGCGGACCTCACGGCATTCCTCAACCTGACCCGTTCACTGTCGGCGGCCTGGCACGTTACGCGGCGCTTCAGCCGCCACCTGTTCGATCTCGTCGTACATGGCCGGGCGATGCAACTGGTCAACGGCGTGGCCTTGGTGGCGCGCCTGACAAAATCCGCCGATGACCTCGGTGTGTTGCTCTGGGAATCAGCGCCCGTGAGCCGATTGCTGCGCGAGAATGACCAGGTACGAGGCGCTGTGGTCAACACCGCCAAAGGCTCGGTGCGCATCCATGCACGCAAGGCCGTGGTGCTCGCCGCGGGTGGTTTCGCCAATGACATCGACCGCCGCAAGGCCCTGTTCCCCCGCACACCGACCGGGCATGAGCATCTGGCCTTGCCACCCCTCGGCGTTTGCGGCGATGGCCTGCGCCTGGGCGAAAGTGCCGGTGCCCGGGTCAATAGCGACATGGCGTCCGCCGTCGCCTGGGCACCGGTTTCGCAGGTGCCGTACAGCGACGGCAGCACGGGACACTTCCCGCACATCATCGAGCGGGGCAAACCGGGCATCATCGGTGTGCTGAGCAACGGCCAGCGCTTCGTCAATGAAGCCAACGGCTACTACGACTACGTCACGGCCATGGTCGCCGCCGCCCCGCTGGGTGAAGAAGTGGCGTCGTGGCTGATCTGCACCCATGGCTTTCAGCGTCGATATGGCCTGGGCATCTCTCGGCCATTTCCGGTGCCGCTGTCATCCTTCATCCGCAGCGGCTATCTGAAAACCGGCAACACCCTTGAGGAATTGGCTGCAGCCTGCGGCATCGACCCGGTTGGCCTGCGCACCACCGTGTCGGACTACAACCGCCACGCGCGCAACGGCGAGGACCCGCAATTCGGCCGTGGTTCCACACCCTACAACCGCAAGCAGGGTGACGCACTGCAACAGCCCAACCCATGCGTCGCGCCGATCGAACAAGGCCCCTTCTATGCCGTGAAAGTCCAGCCAGGCTGCTTCGGTACCTTCGCCGGGCTCAAGGTCAACCATCATGCCCAGGTCCTGGACGGCGCGGCGCAACCCATCGCCGGCCTGTACGCGGCGGGCGGCGATATGGCCAGCATCATGGGCGGTCACTACCCCGCTGGCGGCATCAATCTCGGCCCGGCGCTGACCTTCGGCTACATCGCCGCGCGCCATATCGCAGGTGTCACTGCTTATGAAAAGGAGATCGACCATGCAGCACATCATTAACGCTCAGGGTTTGAACATGCCGAAACTCGGCCTCGGCACCTGGCCAATGCTCGGCGAGGAATGCACCCGAGCAGTGGAGCAGGCTCTGGCCCTGGGTTACCGGCACATCGACACGGCAGCTGCCTACAACAACGAAGACGCGGTCGGTCAGGCGCTGGCGAACAGTCCGACACCCCGCGAGCAGATCCACGTCACGACCAAAGTCTGGTGGGACCAACTGCAACCCGACGCCATGCGTCACTCCATGGACCGTAGCCTCAAAGCCCTGCGCAGCGAATACGTCGACCTGTTCATGCTCCATTGGCCAACCACCGATTGGGATTTGCCGCGCACCATAGAAACCCTGGTGTCGTTCAGGGAGCAAGGCCTGGCGCGCAACATTGGCGTGGCGAATTTTCCACTGCCCCTGCTGCGCAAAGTCGTCGAAGAACTGGGGGCGCCGCTGTCGGCGATCCAGGTCGAGTACCACGTGCTGCTCGGACAAAACGCCCTGCTCGACTACGCCCGTCAACAGGATCTTGCGCTGACAGCCTACACGCCACTGGCACGCAACAAGGTATCCGACATTCCGGCCATCCGGTGGATCGCCGCGAAACACGGCGTACTGCCGACGCAGGTCGCGCTCAAATGGCTGCTCGATCAACCCAACGTGGCCGCGATCCCCAAGGCCAGCAGCGAGCCCAATCAACTGGCCAATCTCGCGGCGCTGGATGTGCGACTGGATGATGAAGACCGTGCCTTGATCGCCAGCCTGTCCAAACGCGAGCGCCAGGTCAGCCCTGACTTTGCGCCAGTGTGGGATGCATTTGACGAATAATCCGCAAGACCGGTGATCGCCCTCACGATAAAAACCCATCGTCCAACGGAATTCGATGGGTTATCCGTGTTCAATACAAGCCTGAAACCTTCTCGGCGACCCTTCACGGGTGGCCGGAAATCAACCTGTACGCGAAAAAAAGACGGACGATCGGACTGGCGCCGCTCCCACTTGGCAGCAACACTCATCGCACGGAGCTTTACCCGGAACAGAAGAGGATTCCCACATGCTATGGAAAAAAGGCCGACGCAGCGACAACGTGGTCGACGCCCGTGGCGATGATGTCGGCGGTGGTGGCGGCGGTGGTGGCGGCGGTGGTGGCGGCGGCATGCGTTTTGGCGGTGGCAAGGGTTTGAGCCTGACGGCGATCCTCCTGATTGTCGGCATCGGCTGGATCACCGGCCAGGATCCACTGCAGATCCTCGGACAACTGACCGGGCAAATGGAGCAGCAATCGGCGCCCGCCACCAACCAGAGTCGCCAGGCACCGCCGGCCAATGATGAGAGCGCGGAATTCGTGCGCTCGATCCTCGGCGATACCGAAGACACCTGGGGCGCGATATTCCAGCAGGCCGGCCGCCAATATAAGGACCCGACCCTGGTGCTGTTCAGCAACCGCGTGAATTCGGCCTGCGGTCTGGCCACCTCGGCGACCGGCCCCTTCTATTGCCCGGCTGACCAGAAGGTCTACCTGGACATGGCGTTCTTCCAGGAAATGTCCCAACGTTTTTCCGCCGCGGGCGACTTCGCCCAGGCCTACGTGATCGCTCACGAAGTCGGACACCATGTGCAGACTCTGCTTGGGGTGTCCACGAAAATTCAGGCAGCGCGCCAACAAGGCCGGCAGATGGAAGGCGACGGTGGTTTGCTGGTTCGCCAGGAACTTCAGGCCGATTGCCTGGCCGGCGTCTGGGCCAACAATGCGCAGAAGCGCCTGAACTGGCTGGAACCGGGCGACATCGAAGAAGCATTGAACGCCGCAAACGCCATCGGCGACGATCGTTTGCAGCAACAGGGTCAGGGCCGTGTGGTCCCGGACTCATTCACCCATGGTACGTCGGCGCAACGGGTGCGCTGGTTCAAAACCGGTTTCGCCCAAGGCCAGGTTGGCCAGTGCGATACCTTTGCTGCGAAAAATCTGTAAATGAAGAAGTGGTTGTTGGTTGTTCTGTTTACTTGCACAACGTCCCAGGCCGCCGAGCATGGGGTCAAGGAACTCAGTTCAGGGCGCCTGCTGTTGAAGTCAGGTGAAATCGCGGTGGGCATCAGCCCCGCCCCGGAAAAAATCGAACGGGTGCTGATCGTCCTCCACGGTCGCTTGCGCAATGCGCAAACCTATCTGCAAAGCGGTGAGCACGCGGCCGAACTGGCGGGGCAAAGCGCAACGACCCTGGTGATCGCCCCGCAATTCCTCAATGAAACCGACGTCGCGGTCCATCCGGTGGCCGACACCGTTTTGCGCTGGCAAGGCAATGAATGGATGGCCGGCGGTGAATCCACGGCACCCTTTCGGCTGAGTTCCTACGCGGCGCTCGACGAAATCACCGCCCGCTTGGGTGACCGTCAGCAGTTTCCGGATGTGAAGCAAATTGTCATCGCCGGGCACTCCGGCGGCGCGCAGATGGTTCAGCGCTATGCGTTGCTCGGTCACGCGCAATCCGACCTCGATGCTGCCGGCGTGCAGGTGCGCTACGTGATCGCCAATCCGTCCTCCTACGCTTATTTCGATGAGCGCAGGCCCGTGGCATTCAGCCACGCCGGTTGCCCGAATTTCCATCGCTGGAAGTACGGGCTGGCGGATTTACCGGCTTACGCCGAAGGACAAACCGCAGCACAGTTGCAGGAAAGTTACCTCAAGCGTGAAGTCGTTTATCTGCTGGGGCAGCAGGACACCGACCCGAATCATCCGGCGCTGGATAAAAGCTGTGAAGCCAGGGCGCAAGGGCCGTCTCGATTGGCCCGCGGGCGTTTTTACTTTGACTACCTGAAGCGGCTGGCACCCAAGGGGTTGAACCAACAACTGATCGAAGTGCCCGGGGTCGGGCATAACGGGGATGGGATGTTTACCTCGCCAGAGGGACAGAAGGCGTTGTTCGGGCAGTAGTATTTGTGGTGTCTGGAAGGGCCGCTTCGCGAGCAAGCCCGCTCCCACATTGGACCTGCGGTGTACACATCATTTGTGAGCACCCGAGATCAAATGTGGGAGCGGGCTTGCTCGCGAAAGCGGCTCACCCGACAACAACGCCCTCAAACCGAAAGCATCTGCCGCAACTCAACACAATCCGCCGCATGCCAATCGGTCAATTCCGGCCATGGATTATCCGGCAGATTCACCAACACAGTCCGCGCTCCCGCCGCCCGCCCACAATCGAGATCGAAGCGGTAATCACCAACCATCACCATCTCGCTCGCCGGCACCTTCCATGCTTCGGCCAGTTTCAGCAACCCGCCCGGATGCGGCTTGGGCGGAGCATCATCGCGGCCCAACACATCCTCCAGCGCAAAGCAGTCGGCCAGGCCAATGGCCTCCAGCGTGACATGCGCCAGCTCCCGGGCGTTGCGCGTGAGAATGCCCAGGCGATAACCACGCCCGGCCAGTTCGCGCACCAGTTCCACCGCGCCCGGCGCCGGTTGCGAACCAAGGGCCAGGTCCCGCTCGTGCTCCAGCAGCCATGCATGTTTGGCTGCGGCTTCATCGGCCGGCAGTGCGGCGAGGTGGGTCAGGATGTCGTGTTCGGCAGGAATCGCCAACGCCACGCGAATCGCCGCGAAGTCGTGCACGGCCACCGTCAGGGTGCCGTCCATGTCGAACACCCAGTGACGCACGTCGGCCAGGCTCATGCCCAATCCTTGCGGTGACGGATCAAGCCTTCCTGGGTGACCGAGGCCACCAGTTGCCCGGCGCGGTTGAACACGCTGCCACGGGAGAAGCCACGGGAGTTGCCGGCCCACGGACTGTCCATCGCATAGAGCAACCAGTCATCGGCACGCAGATCCTGGTGGAACCACAACGCGTGATCGAGGCTGGCGACCTGCATGTCCTTGTGCCAAACCGACTTGCCGTGGGGCTGCATCGAAGTGACCAGCAGACCGAAGTCCGATGCATAGGCCAGCAGGTATTTATGCAGCGCCGGCGAATCAGCCAACGCCCCGTCGGCGCGGAACCAGACGTACTTGACCGGATCGGAGGGCAGCGGGTTGTAGGGATCTTTCTCGGTCACCGGGCGAAATTCGATCGGCTTCGGGCACAGCAGTTTTTCGCGCATTTTCTCCGGGATCAGGTGCGCGCGCTGCTGGGTGATTTCCAGTTCCGATGGCAGGTTTTCCGGACCGACCACTTGCGGCATTTCGGTCTGGTGCTGGAAGCCTTCTTCGTCGTACTGGAACGACGCACTGCACGTGAATATCGGGTGGCCCTTCTGGATCGCCGTCACCCGACGCGTGCTGAAACTGCCACCGTCACGCACCCGGTCAACCTGATACACCACCGGCAACCCGGCATCGCCTGGGCGCAGGAAATAGCCGTGCATCGAATGCACATGGCGCGCCTCTTCAACCGTCTGACTGGCCGCCGACAGCGACTGACCGAGCACCTGACCACCAAACAGCTGACGAAAACCCAAGTCCTGGCTACGGCCACGGAACAGGTTTTCTTCGATCGGCTCCAGCGTCAGCAGGTCGACCAGATCTTCCAACACTTGGCTCATTCAGACTCTCCTCACACAACGCAATACCGCGCAGTCTTGGCTGCGGCGGTCGATTCAGTTTCTGGCCCGGGCCAACATGTGGTCCATTGTAAACGTCCGTGTCAGGTTATCCATGCAAGGTTTGCAGCCATTGTTCACGGCTGATGCGGTACAACACGTGGTGATGCAGGGGATGATCGACGGAGAGCTTGGGATGATCGAAGTCATCGGCCGGATCGTGATGCATGCCAATCGCCTGCATGACTTTCTGCGACGGCAGATTACTGTCAGCGGTAAAGGACACGACTTCGCTCAGCGGCAAGCGGTCAAACCCGCAGCGCAGAGCGGTCCACGCCGCTTCACTGGCGTAACCCAACCCCCAGTGCTCGCGGGCCAGGCGCCAGCCGATTTCCGTGGCCGGGGTGAAAGGCGCGTCGAAACCGACCACACCGAGCCCGGTAAAACCGATGAATTGGCCGGTGTCCTTGCGTTCCAGAGCCCATAGGCCGAAACCATGCTCGGCGAAATGACCACGGATTCGCCCGATCAATGAGGCGCTCTCCAGCCGACTCAAGGCTGCCGGGAAATAGCGCATCACCTGCGGATCGGCACACATCGCCGCAAAGTCAGGTAAATCTTCATCGCGCCACTGGCGCAACAGCAGCCGAGCGCTTTCAAGCTCCAGTATTGGCTCCATCGTGCCCCGCCCCTCCATTTCAATGTCGCCAGTCTACAACGCTGGTAGGATCCGTCTCTCATTCCTACATGAAATGACCATGCCACTGCCGCTGATTTATCACGAAGACTACAGTCCAGAGTTTCCGGCGGATCACCGCTTCCCCATGGACAAGTTCCGCCTGTTGCGCGATCACCTGGTGGGCAGCGGCCTGACCCGCGACGCCGATCTGCTGCGCCCGGATCTGTGTCCCGCAGAGATTCTCGCCCTCGCCCATGACCCTTCGTATATCGAGCGCTACATGAGTGGCGAATTATCCCGCGAAGACCAGCGCCGCCTCGGCCTGCCCTGGAGCGAAGCCCTGGCCCGACGCACGGTGCGGGCGGTGGGCGGTTCGTTGCTGGCGGCCGAGCAGGCGCTGGAGCATGGCCTGGCCTGCCACCTGGCGGGCGGCACCCACCATGCGCACTACGATTACCCGGCCGGGTTCTGCATCTTCAATGACCTGGCGGTGATCAGCCATTACCTGCTGGAAAGTGGTCGGGTGAACCGTGTGCTGATCTTCGATTGCGACGTGCATCAGGGCGACGGGACTGCACGAATACTGCACAACACCCCGGAAGCGGTGACCGTTTCCCTGCACTGCGAGAAGAACTTTCCCGCACGCAAGGCCGAAAGTGATTGGGACATTCCACTGCCCAAAGGCATGGGCGATGCCGACTACCTGAAGGTGGTGGACGATGCACTCAACTACCTGCTGCCGCTCTACCAACCGGATCTGGTTCTGTATGACGCCGGCGTCGATGTGCATAAGGACGACGCCCTGGGTTATCTGAAGCTGACAGACGAAGGCGTCGCCGCCCGCGATGAAAGCGTGATGCGCCATTGCCTGGGTCGTGACATTCCGGTGGTCGGGGTAATCGGCGGCGGCTACAGCAAGGACCGCCAGGCCCTGGCCCGCCGTCACGGCATCCTCCATCACAGCGCGCAGCGCGTCTGGCAGTCATCAGGTTGTCACTGAGCTGTGGATGCTTTACCCACAATGCCTGTGGAGCTGCCTGTGGATAACCTGAGTGAAAAGGCCTGCAGCCCATGCGGAGCTTCGGCTACAGAGTGGTGGTTGTTTTTTAACCAACCCTCGAATTCACCAACGATCCCTGTAGGAGCGAGCCTGCTCGCGAAAAACGCAACGTCGCCGCCGAGCATCTGGTTTCCCGCGTAATCGTTCAAGACCATCGCGAGCAGGCTCGCTCCTACAGAGGTCTGGGCTGGTAGAATGCCCGGCTTCATTCGCCAAAACCGCAGCGCACTCCATGACCCGATCTTCGACCTCCTCCCCTTCCCGTGTCGCCATCATCGGCGGCGGTCCCGCCGGCCTGATGGCGGCCGAAGTGTTGAGCCAGGCCGGGATCAAGGTCGACCTGTACGACGGTATGCCTTCAGTGGGGCGAAAGTTCCTCCTGGCCGGCGTCGGCGGTATGAACATCACGCACTCCGAAGCCTACCCGGCATTTCTCTCACGCTACGCCGAACGCGCCCCACAGATCGCCCCGCTGCTGCGCAGCTTCGGCGCCGAAGCGTTGTGTCAGTGGATTCATGAACTGGGCATCGAGACCTTCGTCGGCAGTTCCGGCCGGATATTCCCTACCGATATGAAAGCCGCGCCGCTGCTGCGCGCCTGGCTCAAACGCCTGCGCGACAGTGGCGTAGTTATACACACCCGCCACCGCTGGCTCGGCTGGGACGAGCGTGGCGGATTGCGTATCGACAGCCCGGAAGGCGAAACAACCGTGCAAGCCGATGCCACCCTGCTCGCCCTCGGTGGCGGCAGTTGGTCGCGCCTGGGTTCGGACGGCGCGTGGACGCTGCCACTGGAGCAACGCGGCGTAGGACTGGCGCCGTTGCAACCCAGTAATTGCGGCTTCGAGGTGCAGGCCTGGAGCGAATTGATGGTCAGCAAATTCGCCGGCTCGCCGCTGAAAAACATCGCCATCGGCCTTAACGATGACGTGCCGCGACTCGGCGAATGCGTGATTACCGCCACCGGAATTGAAGGCAGTCTGATCTACGCCCTGTCGGCCCCCATCCGCGAGGCAATCAACCGGCAAGGTTCGGCAACCATTCATCTTGACCTGTTGCCGGGCCGGCCTGTGGATAAAGTTGCAGCGGCGTTGAGCAAACCCCGGGGATCGCGCTCCATGGCCAAGCACCTGCACAGTCAGTTGGGCATCGATGGGGTCAAAGCGGCGCTATTGCGTGAACTGACCAGCGCCGACTGCTTTGCCGACATGGCCTTGCTGGCCAACGCGATCAAGGCTTTGCCACTGACACTGGTGAAAACCCGTCCACTGGACGAGGCCATCAGCAGTGCTGGCGGGGTGTTGTTCGAGGCGATGGATGAGCGTTTGATGCTCAAGCAAATGCCTGGCGTGTTTTGCGCGGGAGAAATGCTGGACTGGGAAGCGCCGACCGGCGGCTATCTGCTGACCGCGTGTTTCGCCAGTGGGCGAGCGGCGGGGTTGGGGATGGTGGAGTGGTTACAGCGCAAAGATTGAAGACCGCAGCGCGCCCATCGCGAGCAAGCTCGCTCCCACATTGGAATTGTGTCGATCACAAATCCCCTGTGGGAGCGAGCTTGCTCGCGATGGCGGCTTAACAGACGCCGAAGTTAATCAAGGCTTACGCTTGCGCGGCCCGGTATTGAACACCGGCACCTTGCGCACCGGCTTGATCGATGGCTCAGCCGGCGCAACCTCACCGCTATCAACCCACCGACCCAGATTGCGTTTACCACCGCCACCACCGGACGCCTTGGGCTTCTTCGGTTTTTTCGGCTTCTTGACGACCTGGCCACTGGCATCGGTGTCCGGCACGCGGTGCTCCGGCTCGAAGTCCGGCTCGTTCTGCCGCTTCAAAGTCTGGCGGGTCAGCATCTCGATGGCCGACAGCAGATTCACTTCATCGGCGCAGACCAGGGAAATCGCCTCGCCCGTCGAACCCGCTCGACCGGTACGACCGATGCGGTGGATGTAGTCCTCGGCGACGATCGGCAAGTCGACGTTGACCACCAACGGCAGGTCTTCGATGTCCAGGCCACGGGCTGCCACGTCGGTAGCGACCAGGATCTGCACTTCACTCGCCTTGAAGCGGTCGAGCGCACGCTGGCGGGTCGCCTGGGGTTTGTCGCCGTGGATGCCGTCGGCGTTGATGCCCAGCCCCTGGAGTTTCTCCACCAGCGCGTCCACGCCGTTGCGGGTCTTGGCGAACACCAGCACCTGCTTCCACTTGCCCTTGCGCATCAGGTGCACGAACAGTTCCGGCTTGCGCTTCTTGTCCACCGTCACGATCCATTGCTTGACCGTATTGGCAGCGACGTTACGCGGGCTGACTTCGATAGTCAGCGGATCGTTGAGCATCTGCCCGGCCAGCAGGCGGATGTCATCGGAGAAGGTTGCGGAGAACAGCAACGTCTGACGTCTCGAAGGCAGCGCACGGTAAATGTTCGCCAGCTCCTCGGAAAAGCCCAGGTCGAGCATGCGGTCGGCTTCGTCCAGCACCAGGGTTTGCAACTGGTTGAACTTCAGCGCGTTCTGGCGGAACAGGTCGAGCAAGCGGCCCGGGGTCGCCACCAGCAGATCGACACCGCTGCGCAGCTTCATCATTTGCGGGTTGATGCTGACGCCGCCGTACACCGCGTAAGTACGCAGCGGCAGGTTTTCGGCGTACTGGCGCACGGCTTCGTGAACCTGCTCGGCCAGCTCGCGGGTCGGTACCAGGATCAGCGCGCGGACCGAGTTGGCGGTGACTTTCGGCCCTTCCATGGCCAGCAGTTGCAACAGCGGCAGGGCGAAACCGGCGGTCTTGCCGGTGCCGGTCTGGGCGGCGGCCATCAGGTCGCGACCGGCCAGCACCGCCGGAATGGCTTGCGCCTGAACCGGCGTCGGAGTCTGGTAGCCGAGCTTCTCGAGAGAGCGCAGCAAGGGTTCGATCAGGCCAAGGGTGGCGAAAGTCATGGGAGTACCGTAGGAAAATTCAGCGCGGTTGTGCGAAACAAGAGTGCAATGGCGCGCAGTTTACCCTAATTCACACGGGATTCTGTCGGCACTACCGTCGGCACGACCTTCTCCACCGGCTGCTCCGGTACACGACGCCACTGCGGCAGGCCAATCAGTACCACGGCGCTGATGATCACCAGCATGGCCAGTGCTTCCTCGATGCCGATGGTTTCGCCGACAAACACGATCCCCAGCAACACCGCCACCGCCGGATTGACGTAGGCATAACTGGTAGCCGCCGCCGGACGCACGTGTTTCAACAGGTACATGTAGGCGTTGAAGGCGATGATCGAACCGAACACGGTCAGGTACGCCAGCGCGGCCCAGCCTTCAATCGGCGGAACCTTGTCCATATGCTCACCGCTGACCGCACTGGCGATCAGCAACACCACGCCACCCACCAGCATTTCCACGGCACTGGCCATCGCCCCTTGAGGCAACGGTAAATGTTTGCTCCACACCGAACCGAAGGCCCAGGTGGCCGCCGCAAAAATCAGCAGGGCTGCACCCAACGGGCTCGATTGCAGGTTGGAGCCGAGGTTGAGCATGGCGATACCGATCATCCCCAGCACAATTCCCGCCCATTCGAGACGGGTATTGCGCGCGCCCCAGAAATAGCCACAGAGCAAGGTAAACAGTGGCACCGTTGCCACCGCCAACGCGGCCACTCCAGAAGCCACTCCCGTGTGTTCGGCCACGCTGACCGCCCCGTTACCACACGCCAGCAGCAATACGCCGATGATCCCGGCGGCTTTCCACTGCGCCCAGGTCGGCGCCGGCGCCCCGCGCCAGCGCAGAAAGGCGTACATCAAAGTCCCGGCAATGACGAAACGGATACCGGCGAGCAACAACGGCGGCCAGTACTCCACGCCGATGCGGATCACCAGGTAGGTCGAGCCCCAAATCACATACAAGGCGAAGAAGGCAGCGATCAAGGGTAAAGGAAAGCGACGAAAGCCGGACATGGAGGCAGCTCACAGGCAAGTACAAGTGAACGGCTATTCTAGAAAGGCTAGCGTCGGAAAATAAGTTACAAAACCTGTTTAAAGCGCCAGTACACTTTTCAAAACACGGAGTTCAGCGCTATAAACCGTGATTTCGAAAGTTGGCTATTTTCAGGAGTCACCCCGATGGATAAGTACGACCGCATGCTGCTCAGCGCCCTGCTGGAAAACGGTCGCGCGTCCTACGCGGACCTGGCGCGCAAGGTCAACCTGTCCGCCCCGGCCGTGGCCGAGCGCGTGGCCAAGCTCGAAGCCAGCGGCGTGATTACCGGCTACCAGGCAAAGGTCGACATGGCCAAGCTCGGCCTGCCGATCCAGTGCGTGATCGAACTGCGTCTGAACCAGCACGGCAACCAGAAAGCCTACGACGACCTGATCAAAATCCCGCAATTGACCGAATGCCATCGGGTGACCGGCGACCCGTGCGTGATCATGCAAGCGGCGGTGGGCTCGATGCCGGAGCTGGAAGAGTTGATCAACCGGATCGCCACGTTCGGCTTCAGCAAGACGTCGATTGTGTTGTCGAGTGCGATAGAGAAGCGGGTGCCTTTGGGGCAGTTGGAGGCGAACGGCAAATAGCTTTTCTGTAGGAGCGAGCTTGCTCGCGATGGTCGCCAACGATAACGCGGGAAACCTGATACCCCGTGTTGTTCTCGGGTTCATCAAGAGCAAGCTCGCTCCTACAAGGTGTTTGCGGTGTTTTCGGGATCAGCGATAGCGCTTGAGGTGTTCGTTTACCTTCGCCGCCGGCACTTTCTGCAATTTGCACAGCAGGTCATGGGACAGCTCGCGCAAGCCGTGCTTCTGCCGCAGCTCTTCGGCCAGATGTGTGGTCAGGTTGGCAGCCATCTCGGCATCGGCCATGGCCCGGTGAGCCTTGCCGGTGTGGGGCAGGTTGGCGAACGTGGTGAGGGTGCCGAGTTTGTGGTTCGGCGCAGCGGGCATCAGGCGGCGAGCCAGCAGCAGCGAGCAGGCAAAGTTCTGCAGGCGGGTGCGTTTGATTCGCCCCAGTTCGAAGTCCCAGAACTTCTGGTCGAACGCGGCGTTGTGCGCGAGCAACGGCGTGCAGCCGACGAATTCATTCACTTCGTTCATCACCTGCTCCGCCGACGGCGCGGTGCGCAGCATGGCGTTGCTGATGCCGGTGAGTTGTTCGATGAAGGCCGGGACGCGCACGCCGGCGTTCATCAGGCTTTGGTAACGCTCGACGATGCGCCCCTGTTCAAGGATCACCACGGCGATTTCCGTGGCCCGGCAACTGCTGCTCGGTGAGATCCCGGTGGTTTCAAAGTCGATGACTGCGATGCGTTCCAAACCTGGTTCAACTCCGTAAAAATCAATTCTTGAGCAGCAACGCGCCTTCGATCGGCACGTAACGGCTGGCGGCGCGTATCAGCGAGTTGGCGGTCAGGCCCGGCACACCGTAGGCCACTGCTTGTACGCCGTGTTTGCTGATAATGCGTTCGAGCAGCATGTCGAAATCACCGTCGCCGGAGGCCAGGACGATTTCATCGACATGGTCGGCGGCATCCATGATGTCGAGGGTGATGCCCACGTCCCAATCGCCCTTGGCTGAGCCATCGCTGCGCTGGATATAGGGTTTGAGCTTCACGGTGAAACCGAGGTTGCGCAGGATCTGCTGGAACTGCTGCTGTTTGCTGTCGCCACGGTCGATGGCATAGGCGTAGGCTTCGACGATCTCGCCCTGCTTGCTGATGTCAGCCCACAGTGCGGCGTAGTTGAAGTGGCAACCATAAGCCTGACGCACGGTGTAGTAGAGGTTCTGGACATCGGCGAACACTGCGATTTTTTTCACCGGCTTTCCTCAGGGCTGAATCAGGCACCAGGCCCGAAAAGTCGCCCAGTATGCCAGCCCTGAGGATTGTTCCGCGAATAATCGGCCCGGAGCGCGGTTGCGCTCCGGACGAATGGCGTATCAGACGAAGGAATCGTCGTCGCTGCCGAACAACGAGTCATCGCTATAGTCAGCGTCGCTGAACCCGCCCTGATCGTTGCTGTAGGAGTCGTTACCGGCCATACGCTGGTCATCGCCCCAGCCATTGTTGCCCTGGTCGTTGACCTGGGCCGGCTCTTCCTTGATGACTTCGACGACTTCCGGTTGCTGATTGTGATGGAACAGGCTGCTGATGCCTTGTGCCAGCATCACGCCACCCGCCACGCCTGCGGCGGTTTTCAGCGCACCACCGAGGAAACTGCTGCCGGCCGCTGCCGGAGCCTGTTGCTGTGGTGCATAGCCTTGCTGGGGAAAGTTCTGCGGCGGCGCGCCGAAGTTTTGCTGTGGCGGTTGCGAACCGAACGACGAGCGTCCCGGCTCGCGCCAGCCACCGCTCGAGGGTGGTGAGCTCTGGGTGGGTGCAGGCTGTGGCTCACGAGAGTTGCCGCCAAAGATGCTCGACAAAAAGCCACCGCTGCTCGGCGCTGGGGCCGGGGCCGGGGCCGCCTGGGCCTTGGCCTGTTGCAGTTCGGCCTGCAACTGCTGGACTTGCTGGGTCAGTTGCCTGTTCTGTTCATCGAGGCTCTTGATCGCCGCCTCTTGCACCAGAATCGCCTGGGTCATGAAATAACCTGCTGCGGGCTGGCGCGTCAGGTGTTCCTTGATCCGCGCCTCGGCCTGGGCGTCGCGCGGGGCTGAGTCCGTTTCGGCCTGCTGCAGCCGGGAAAACAGTCCATCGATCAGGGTTTGTTCTTCGCTGTTCATGGCGACCTCGTAGATTGCCGGGAAAATCGTTGCCTTTATCCAATGAGGATAAGGTGCCCGACCTTAATGGAGGCTGAAACAAGATGTTTCAATGACATTTACCGAACGTTTACGTTTGCGCCTACGAGCGCTTGATCGGTTAAAGTGAGCCACTGCTTCCAACCTGCGATACCCACTGATGAATCCGTTAGATGTCCTGCGTGACTCGCTGTATTTCTTCAAGCGCAATCTGAGCCAGATCGTGCAACTGTGCCTGCCGCTGGTGATACTTGAGGCGCTGCTGCAACAAGTGGTCGACCACTCCACCGAGGTGGACAGTTTCCCCGGCATCAGCGTGATAGTCGGCTTGCTGGTGTACCCGCTGTACACCGCCGCGCTGATTCTGTTTCTCGACGCCCGCAGCCGCGGCGAGTCGCCGCGCAACCGCGACCTGCTGGCGATGGCCGCGAGCCTGTGGCCGCGCTTCGCCCTGCTGACCGCGCTCAATACCGTGCTGATTCTGCTGGGCCTGTCACTGTACTTCCTGCCCGGTATCTACCTGATGGTGACCCTGGCATTTGGCGAATACCTGCTGGTGTTGCGCGGCCTGGCGCCGCTGGCGGCCATGAAGGAAAGCCTGCGCATGACCCAAGGGCATTTCTTGCGCATCCTGCTGTGCATTCTGTGTGTGATGGGGCCGTTGTGGCTGCTCAAAGGCGTGACGCTGGCGGCGTACCCCGAGCCTCAGAACCCGGTGTTCTCCATGCTGATCGACAGTGCCCACAGTTTCCTGCAGCTATTTACCAGCGTGGTGCTGTTCCGACTGTTCATGCTGATCAACCCGTTGCCTGAAAGAAACGACAACTCGCTCTGACCTTGGGCGCGACCTTCGCTCTCGGTTATGCTCGGAAATAATCCTGTAACGCTAATAAGCCGAGCCATGACCCGTCTACTGCGCTACTTCCTGCTGGGCCTGCTGATCGTGATCGGCCTGATCGCCGCGATGATCTACAGCCTGACCTGGCGCCCCGATGCCAAAGAAGTGTTGCCCGTCAGTTGCAGTGCCCAGGCCCCCACCCTGGTCCCCGGGCAGGCATTGAAGGTGATGACCTGGAACGTCCAGTACCTGGCCGGCAAGCGCTACGTATTCTGGAATGACCTGACCGCGGGCACCGACGAACGTCCCACAGCGGAAGACATGGCTTTCAGCCTTGACGAAGTGGCGCGGGTGATTCGCGACGAACAACCGGACATCGTGCTATTGCAGGAACTGGACGACGGCGCCAAGGCCAGCGATTACCAGCACCAGTTCAAGCTGCTGCAAGAGCGGCTCGCCGACTTGTACCCGTGTGGCACCAGCGCGTTCGACTGGAAGGCCGACTTCGTGCCGAATCCGCACATCTTCGGCAGTGTCGGCCGGCAACTGGCAACCCTGAGCCGTTACCGGATCGAGCATGCCGAACGGCTGCAACTGCCAGTCGCCTCGGGCAATCCGGTCAGCCGCCAATTCAAACCCAGAGACGCCTTGCTGGTGAGCTACTTGCCATTGAGTGATGGCGGGCAAATAGCGGTGCTCAATACCCATCTGGAGCGCGCCAATCGAGCCGACAACACCTTACAAAACCAGGTGAACGCCGTGGCCAGGGCCCTCGATAAACTCGAAAGCCGTGGCACGCCGTGGTTGATCGGTGGGGATTTCAACCTGTTGCCGCTGGGCCAGTATCAGCGCCTGCCCGATGCTCAACGCGCGCCTTACTCCGCCGACAGCTTGCTGCACCTGCTGTGGGACAAGTACCCGATGATCCCGACCAACAACGAAGCCAGTGGTATCGACCGCAAGCGCTGGCTGACCCACTACCCGAACGATCCCGGACTGAACGGCCCGGACCGGACCGTCGACTACCTGTTCTACAGCCCGCGGATCAAACGGGTAGAGGCGATGGTGCGGCAGGACGATACATTGCGCATCTCCGATCACCTGCCAGTGATTGCGCGCTTCCTTCTACCGGCTGCGCCCTGACACCTCACCCCAGCCAGACACAAAACCTGTGGGAGCGAGCTTGCTCGCTCCCACAGGGATGGGGCACGGGCTGGAATCGGGTTTAATGCACCTCTTCCAGATCATCATGCAGCAGCCCGAAGATCTCGCGCTTCATCTCGATGAACGAGCGCTCCATGACCATGTCCAGGTTCCGTGGACGTTCAATCGGCACATCCAGAATCTGCTTGATCCGCCCTGGCCTGGCGCCCATCACATACACCCGGTCACCCAGCAGGATCGCCTCATCGATGTCGTGGGTCACGAACAACACGGTCTTCTTGCTGTTACCCCAGACCCGCAGCAACAACTGCTGCATCTGCAAACGCGTCTGGCTGTCGAGGGCGCCGAAGGGTTCGTCCATCAGCAGGATCTGCGGGTCATTGGCCAACGCCCGGGCAATGGCGACACGCTGCATCATCCCGCCAGACAACTGCTTGGCGTAGTTGTCGGCAAAGCCGCTCAGGCCCACTTCATTGACGTAGTAGTCGACGATGTCCTTGCGTTGCGCCGCCGGCATGCCGCGCCGCTTGAGGCCGAACTCGACGTTCTGGCGCACCGTCAGCCACGGGAACAGCGTGTAGCTCTGGAACACCATGCCGCGATCCGCACCGGGGCCTTCCACCTGTTGGCCGCCGACGTAAATCTCGCCCGAGGTCGGTTCGGCCAGGCCGGCGGTGAGGTACAGCAGGCTCGACTTGCCGCAGCCCGAAGGCCCCACCAGCACAGCGAATTGCTGGTCCGGCACCTCGAACGACACCTCCTGTAACGCGGTAAAGATTCCGCCATCGGGTTTCCTGTAGCTCAGGCTGACCTTGTCCACTTGCAGCCGTGGCGCGTTCACCGGGGCGGCCTGGGGGGCGACAAAACGATGAGTGGCGGCGGTTACTGAGCCCATGCGGTGATCCTCAGACGAAGGAAACGGAACAGTTGATCGGTGACCAGGCCCAGCAGGCCGATGATCGCGATGGCGAGGAAAATCACATCCACCTGGAAGCCACGCATGGCCTTTAGGCTCAGGTAACCCAGGCCACTGGAAGCAGCGACCAGTTCAGCCACCACCAGATAAGTCCAGGCCCAGCCCATGGTCACCCGCAAGGTGTCGAGCACGCCCGGCAGGGACGCCGGGGCGATCACATGCAGCACCGCGTCACGACGGTTCGAGCCAAGTGTGTAGGAAGCATTGATCAGGTCCTTGGAGATGCCTTTGGACACGTCCGCGATCATCACCAGTTGCTGGAAGAACACGCCGAAAATGATCACCGACACCCGCTGCTCCAGACCGATGCCGATCCACAGGATGAACAGCGGCACGAACGAGGTCACCGGCAGGTAGCGAATGAAATTCACCAGCGGCTCAAGGAAGGCCTGGACGATGCGAAAGCTGCCCATCAACAAGCCCAGGGGCACCGCCACCAGGGACGACACGATGAAACCGACCATCACCACTTCGACACTGGCCCACACATGTTGGCCAAGGGTGCCGTCGCGGCCTAACCGCACGGCGGCCTCGACCACCGCGCCCGGCGTCGGCAGGAACATGCCCGGCACCACGCCGCCGTAGGACAACCCGGCCCACAGGCCGACCAACAGCACCCAGGCCAGGCCGCTCGCGCTCCAGATCACCGAGACCGGCAATCCGGTCTTGGGCGTGATGCAGCGGCTCAGCCATGAATTGCGCTTGAACATGCAGCCTCCTAGAGCGGGGTGACGAAGCGGTTGTCGATCAGGTCGTCATTGCTGACGTTGTAGGGCTTGCCTTGCAGCTCGCTGGCGGTCTCGTTGGCCAGCTTGATCAGCGGTGCGCTGTCACCCGGTTTACCCGGCGAGCCCAGCAGTTTTTCGCTCATGGCCTGATCGTAGAAACGCACGCCCTGTGCGGCCGCTTCCATTTCCTTCGGATCGGCCAGATAACCGCCGACACCCTTGGCCATGATTTTGTAGGCTTCCTGTGGATGATCCTTGGTGAACTGCACAGCTTTGTACAAACCGGCCACCAGGGCCTTGACGTCTTCCGGCTGTTTTTCGATCACGCTGCAGTTCAGTGCGACCACATCGACGATCACCCCCGGTGTGCTGCTGCTGTCGATCAGCACCTTGCCCTGTTTCTTGTCGCGAACCATCGACAAGTGCGGCTCCCAGGTCACGGCGGCCGGTACGCGACCGGCGATGAACGCAGTGGCGGCATCGTCAGCCGTCATGTTCTGTACGGTGATGTCGCTCATTTTCATGCCGTTCTTTTTCAGCAGATACGACAACCAGAACTGCGAGGTCGAACCTTCGTTCACCGCCACCGCCTGGCCTTTGAGCTCCTGCAGGCTCTTGACGTCCTTGCCCACCAGCACGCCGTCGCCACCATGGCTGTCGTCCAGCGCGGCCACAGCCTTGAAGCAGAATTGCGGACGGTACTTGAGCACCTCGTCGATGGTCGACGCCGAGCCGGACAACTCGCCGGAAGCTTGTGCGGCCATGTACATCGCCGCTTCCTCGACCACCGGCAATTCGACGGTCAAACCGTTTTCCTTGAAGTAGCCAAGGTCCTTGGCCAGGTACAGGGTGCCGTAGCCGACCCAGGTGGTATGACCGATGGACAGGGTGCCGGCCTGGGCGCTGGTGGCGACCGTCGCGGCGATGGCGGTGACCGCCAGTGGATGGGCAACGCGGGTAAGCAAGGACTTGATCATGGAGCACTCCCAAAGCTGTTGATTTAGTTTTGTCATGGGCAGTACGGCGAGCTCTGAATCGGCTGCAACCTGTGGTCTCTCGGGGACCCTTCGGCGGGCAGCATTCGGTGGGCTGGCGAGATCGATGTTGGCCCAAGGGCGGGATTAGGAAAATGAGGAAATATGTGGATGCGAACGATGAAAAAACTCGTTAGCGCGCACCGCGAAAGGGCACTGTGGGCGGGGATGCCCGAGGTGGGTGCAAGAGGTGAAGAATGTGTTGAATGGGCCATCGCATTCGCGAGCAAGCCCGCTCCCACAGGTTATGTGTAGTGCCCAAAACTTGCGGCAGACACAAATCCTGTGGGAGCGGGCTTGCTCGCGAAGAGGCCCGAGAGAACGCTACAAGATCAAATCCGGCCGTACTCCTGCGCCGTACGATCCACCGCTTTCAGGGTCTTGCCGATCAGCTCATCAATCTCCTCACGGCTGGCAATCAACGCTGGCGCCATGATCATCCGGCCCAAGGTCGAGCGAATGATCACGCCCTCCTCGAAACCAATCGTGCGGCAGCGCCACGCAATGTCGTTCTCGTTGGCAAAACGCTTGCGAGTGGATTTGTCTTCGGCCAGTTGCAACGCCGCAACCATGCCGGTGCCCTGGATGTCACCCACCAGCGGGTGCTTACCGAACACTTCGCGCAGGCACTGTTGCAGGTACGGGCCGATGTCATCCTTGACCCGCGTCACCACGCCTTCATCGCGCAGGGCCTTGAGGTTGGCAATCGCCACCGCCGCCGCCACCGGGTGCCCGGAATAGGTCAGGCCGTGGGCAAACACGCCGCCCTGCTCCACCAGCACCGAGGCCATTTTCTTCGACAGGATCAAGCCACCCATGGGGATGTAGCCCGAGGTCAGGCCCTTGGCGATGGACAGGGTGTCCGGCTCGAAACCGAAGTACTCGTGCGCGAACCATTCGCCGGTACGACCGAAGCCACCGATCACCTCATCGGCGCACAGCAGTACATCGTACTTGCGGCAGATGCGCTGGATTTCCGGCCAGTAGCTTTCCGGCGGGAAGATCATGCCGCCGGCACCCTGGAACGGTTCGGCGATAAAGCCCGCGACCTTGTCAGCCCCCAGTTCGAGGATCTTCGCTTCCAGTTGCTGCGCCGCGCGCAGACCGAATTCGGCCGGAGTCAGGTTGCCTTCGTGGGCGAAGAAGTACGGCTCGTCGATGTGCTCGATGTCCGGAATCATGCCGCCCATTTCGTGCATGAACTTCATGCCGCCCAGCGCCGTCGCGGCCAGGGTCGAACCGTGGTAACCGTTCCAGCGGCCGATCATGATTTTCTTCTCGGGCTTGCCGAGCACCTGCCAGTAACGACGCACCGTGCGGATCAACACCTCGTTGGCTTCAGAGCCGGAGTTGGTGTAGATCGCGTGGCTGTAGTGAGCCGGCAGCAGGCTGAACAGCAGCTCGGACAGCTCGATCACCTGCGGGTGGGTGGTGTGGAAAAACATGTTGTAGTACGGCAGCTGTTCCAGCTGCCGGCTCGCCGCGGCGGCCAGGTCCTTGCGCCCGTAACCGAGGTTGGTGCACCACAACCCGGACATGCCGTCGAGGTAACGCCGACCATCGTTGTCCCACAGGTGCAGGCGCTCGCCACGGACCATCACCCGTGGCCCCTCGTCGTTGAGGGCTTTCTGATCGACGAACGCATGGATGTGGTGCGCAGCGTCGGCGGCCTGGTAGTCGCGGGTATCACGTGGTGTGGTCATCGCCAGTTCTCCGTTTTGTTATCAGCGCAATTGAAACCAGGTGGTCTTCAACTGGGTGTATTTATCGAATGAATGCAGGGACAGATCGCGGCCGAAACCCGACTGCTTGCCACCGCCAAAAGGCACAGTCACGTCCAACGCATCGACGCTGTTGACCGACACCGTACCGGCCCGCAATTGTCGCGCCACACGGTGGGCGCGGTTGAGGTCGTCGGTCCACAGCGAGGCCGCCAGACCGTAGACGCTGTCGTTGGCCAGTTGCAAGGCGTGGGCTTCATCGTCGAATGCCGTAATCGCCAGCACCGGGCCGAACACTTCATCGCGAAACAGCGGCATGTCCGGTGTCACGCCGGTGAAAATCGTCGGCTGGATGAAGTTGTCCGAGCCGTTGAAGATCGACTGTCGACCGCCACAGCCCCTGGTCGCGCCTTGCTGTTCGGCCTGCTGAATGAACTTCATGATGCGCGCGGTCTGACGGCTGTCGACGATGGCCCCGGCGGCGCTCGACGGGTCCAGCGGATCGCCCGGCAACCAGCGTTCGGCCTGGGCTTTGAGGCGTTCGACAAACTCGTCATGGATCGAGCGCTGCACCAGCAACCGCGAGTTGGCCGAGCAGACTTCGCCCTGATTGAAGAAGATACCGAACGCGGCTTTCTCGGCCGCCAGATCCAGATCCTGACAATCGGCAAACACCAGGTTGGCGCTCTTGCCGCCACACTCCAGCCACACTTGTTTGAGGTTCGATTGTGCCGAGTACTGCATGAAATATTTGCCGACCTCGGTGGAGCCGGTGAACACCAGGCAATCGACGTCCGGGTGCAGGCCAAGGGCCTTGCCGGTCTGCTCGCCGAGCCCTGGCAGTACGTTCAGCACACCCGCAGGTAGACCGGCTTCCAGCGCCAGCTCAGCCAGGCGCAGGGCGGAAAACGGCGACTGTTCGGCCGGCTTGAGGATCACCGAGTTGCCGGCGGCCAGGGCCGGGGCGAGTTTCCACGCTGCCATGTCCAGAGGGAAATTCCACGGCACCACGGCAGCCACCACGCCCAAGGCTTCGCGGGTAATGGTCGCCAGCACGTTCTGCGCACTCGGCGCGACCTGATCGTAGAGTTTGTCGAGGCTTTCGGCGTACCAGCGGAACACTCCCGCGGCACCCGGCACGTCGATGTTGTAGGCATCGGCGACGGGCTTGCCCATGTTCAGCGAGTCGAGCAGCGCCAGTTCTTCACGGTTTTCGAGGATCAAATCGGCCAGGCGCAACAGTACTTGCTTGCGTTCGGTCGGTGAGCGCGCAGCCCAGGTGCCTGCCTCGAAAACCTGCCGCGCATTGTGTACCGCCGCGTTCACGTCTTCTTCACCGCAGGCGGCAACGTTGGCCAGGCATTGGCCGGTGGCGGGGTTGATCGCGGCGAAAGTCTGCCTCGACTGCGCCGGACGACACTGGCCGTCGATCACGGCCTGGTCGGGAAACCGCAGGGAAGCGGCCTTGCGTTGCCAATACTCAAGCTCGAACACGTTCAGATGCTCCAGAGGACATTCTTGTGTATTGGATAGTCGCTCAGGCCCAAGCGGTGGAAAACCAGTAAAAATGTGTTCGCAGGCCAAGAAAAAACTACGTAGCCAATCTCCCTTCTGGCGCAGCATGTGGTTATTGTTCAACCACAACAAATCGCTGCCCGAGCGGATAGGGGTGGCGCGCAAATTGCCAGGATGCCTGATCCGTTCTCCCCCGAGGTTTGCTGTGGCTGCCTACAATCTGCGTCAACTGAAGTACTTCATCACCACCGTCGAGTGCGGCAGCGTCGCCGAGGCCTCGCGCAAGCTGTACATCGCCCAGCCTTCGATCTCCACGGCCATCAAAGGACTGGAAGACAGTTTCGGCGTGCAGCTGCTGATCCGTCACCATGCACAGGGTGTGTCATTGACCCCCAGTGGTGCACGCTTCTACCGCAAGGCCCAGGAACTGCTGCGCATGGCCAGGGAGTTCGAGCAGAATGCCCTGGCCGACAACGATGTGGTCTCCGGGCAGATCGATATCGGCTGCTTCGAAACCGTCGCGCCGCTGTACCTGCCTCAATTGATCGCCGGATTTTCGGCGTTGTACCCGGGGGTGGAAATCCGCATCCGCGACGGCGAGCAACAAGAGCTGGTACAGGGCCTGACTTCCGGAGCCTTCGATCTGGCGATCCTCTACGAGCACGACCTCGACGGTACCATCGAGACCGAACCACTGATGCCCGCGCAACGGCCTTACGCATTGCTGCCGGCAGATCACCGCTTCGCCCAGCAGGCGCAAGTGTCGCTGCGGGATCTGTGCCTGGAGCCAATGATTCTTCTGGACGTGCAGCCGAGCCGGACCTACTTCGTCAGCCTGTTCGATGAGCTGGGACTGACCCCACGCATCGCCTTCAGCTCGCCTTCGATCGAGATGGTGCGGGGCATGGTTGGCCAGGGGTTCGGGTTCTCGATCCTGGTGACCAAGCCGCATTCGGAATGCACCTACGACGGGCAGAAAGTGGTGTGCGTGGACATCGCTGAAGACGTCACCGGTTCGGGGCTGGTGGCGGCGTGGCTCAAACGCGGGCAACTGACCAAGCCGGCGCAGTTGTTTGCGGATTACTGCCGCGAACAACTGACCGCCAAATCCGAAAAGCCGCATCAATTGCCTTAGCGACTATTTACGTGGCTTGATCCGCGCTGTCGCTTCGGCCACCAGCGGATCATCCGGCCAATAATGCTTCGGATAACGCCCCTTCAAATCCTTCTTCACTTCGGCGTAGGTGCTGCGCCAGAAGTTGGCCAGGTCCTGAGTCACCTGTACCGGCCGCCGCGCCGGGGACAACAGATGCAGTTTGACCACCTGCCGCCCCCCGGCAATGCGCGGGGTTTCGGCCAGGCCGAACAGTTCCTGCAAGCGCACCGCGAGAATCGGCGGCTGTTCGCTGTAATCCAGACGTATCGAAGAGCCTGACGGCACGCTCAAATGATGGGGTGCCAGTTCGTCCAAGCGTTGTGGCAGCGGCCACGGCAGCAGGTTGTGGACGATGCTCGACAGGTCGAGATTGGCGAAATGGCTGAGTCGCGAGACTTTGCCCAGATAAGGCATCAACCAGTGCTCGAGGTTTCTGAGCAGCGCGGCGTCGCTGACGTCCGGCCACTCGCTCTCGCTCTTGCCGGTGAGGTCCAGTTGACGCAACAAGGCGACCCGCGCCTGCCACTGACGTAGCTCCGGCGTCCACGGCAACAGCTCCAGCCCCTTGCGCCGCACCAGATTCACCAGCGCCTGGCTGCGTGCGCTTTCGTCGAGACCGGTCAGCGGTTCACGACTGAGGACCAGTTCACCAACCTTGCGCTGACGCTCGGCCCGCAGTACGCCTTCACGTTCATCCCAATCCAGTTGATCGACGCAGCGAACCTGCTCGGCCAGCACTGAATCGAAGAGTGTCGGATCGAAGTCCGTCGCCAGATAAATCCGCTCCTCACGCTGGCCCTGGCGACTGCCCAGATCGGCGATCACCAGCCAAGGCTGCTTCATCAGGCTATCGGCCTCGGCGAACAGTGCGGCACGTCCGTTGGCCAGGCGATATTCCGCACCACCGGCGCGCCGTTGCTGAGCGACCCGGTCGGGATAGGCCAGCGCCAGCAATGCGCCGAGCCAGCGCGGGTGATCTGGATCGCTGACCGGCTCCGTTGCTTTGCCCCGTAGGTAACCACGATACTGCCGCGCCAGTTGTCGTGCGCGCTGCACGCCGCCCTGAGCACCGCGTACGGCACGCTCTTCACCGGACAGCAGCACCAGTCGACTGTGCAGGTCAGCCCCGGCGCCGCGCAGGATATCGCGTTCGCCGAGCAGTGCCGCGACGTCGCAGGCCATGTCCGCCAGACCCAGCGCCTGGCCGCGCAACAGCAAATGCGCGATGCGCGGATGCGCCGGCAGTTCGGCCATGGCCTGACCGTGTCGGGTCAGCGCGTCACCCTGCAGAGCGCCCAGGCGTTCGAGCAAGTCCTGAGCCTGCGCATACGCGGCGGCAGGTGGCGCGTCGAGCCACACCAGCTGCCCGGGCGTCACACCCCAGCGACCCAGTTGCAAGGCCAGCCCCGCGAGGTCCGCCGAAAGGATTTCCGCATTGCCGTATGCCGCCAGTTGCTCATGCTGATCCTGGGACCACAAGCGATAACACACGCCCGGCTCCAGGCGCCCGGCCCGGCCCGCGCGCTGGGTGGCGCTGGCCTTGGAGATGCGCTGGGTGTCGAGACGGGTCATGCCGCTGCCGGGGTCGAAGCGCGGCACCCGCGCCAACCCGGCATCGATCACCACGCGCACGCCATTGATGGTCAGACTGGTTTCGGCGATGTTGGTGGCCAGCACCACTTTACGCTTGCCCGTCGGTGCCGGATCAATGGCTGCCCGTTGCGCGGCGAGGTCCAGTTCACCGTGCAGTGGGCACAGTAGAACCTGAGTGTTTTCGCCCAAGGCATCGGCCAGTTGCTGATGCACGCGCCGGATTTCCGCCTGCCCCGGCAGGAACACCAGCACACTGCCGACCTCGTCGTTCAAGGCTTCAAGGATGGTCTGCACCAGACGCGGCTCGATGAATTCACCGGCCTGAAACGGCCGTCCCCAGCGCATCACCACCGGGAACATGCGCCCTTCGCTGCGCAGGATCGGCGCGTCGTCGAGCAACCCGGCCAAGCGTTCGCCTTCCAGGGTCGCGGACATCAGCAGGATTTTCAGTGGTTGGTCATCACGAAACAGTTCGCGGCCATTGAGGCTCAGGGCCAATGCAAGGTCGGCGTCGAGGCTGCGTTCGTGGAATTCGTCGAAGATCAACAGGCCCACGCCTTCCAGCGCCGGGTCATCCTGCAGGCGACGGGTGAGAATACCCTCGGTGACCACTTCGATACGGGTGTCGGGGCCGACCTTGCTATCGAGCCGAATGCGATAGCCCACGGTTTCTCCGACCTTCTCTCCCAGCTCACTGGCCAGCCGCTCCGCCGCCGCCCGCGCCGCCAAACGGCGGGGTTCGAGCATCAGGATGGTCTGCCCGGCCAGCCATGGCTCGTTGAGCAAGGCCAAAGGCACACGGGTGGTCTTACCGGCGCCGGGCGGTGCTTCGAGCACAGCTTCGTGACGTGTAGCGAGGGCTTCACGCAGGGCGGGTAAAACTTCATCGATCGGCAAAGAAATCATACTGGCTCCAAAACAGAGGGCCGAGTATAACGGCGAACTGCAAGGCGTTCGTCAGGGTCTTAATTCATACAGACGACGTTTCGTTTCGAGATTACCCAGGAGATTTCATATGCGTGCTCCCTTTCGCCTGATTGGCGGTGTTCTGGTCGCAACCTTGCTGACTCAAGTGACCGCCTGCGGTTCGATCTTCTACCCGGATCGCCGTGGCCAGATCGAAGGCAAGATCGACCCGGCCATCGCCGCGCTCGACGCCGTGGGCTTGCTGTTCTACATCATCCCCGGCCTGATTGCGTTTGCCGTGGACTTCGCCACCGGCGCGATTTACTACGCGCCGGGAGAGACTGCCCAGGTTGCACCGGAAAAACTCAAGGAAGCCATCGGCGCCGACGGCAAAGTCGATAACCGCAAGTTGCAGACTATTCTGGAAAGCGAACTGGGTCGCAGCTTCCCGCTGAACGATCCACGCCTGATTCAGAGCAAAGGCAACGCCCAGCAACTGGCGATGTTTGGCCTGCAACCCGCCGCGTAAATCCCTACGCGCGAAAGGACTCTTCAAGGAACGATGGCCCCTATGACCTCCAGCTCCGAACACGCCCGCCTGCTGAGGCTGGCGACCCGTGCCTCGGTGGCGGTGGCATGCATCCTGATCGTCGCCAAAGCCATCGCCTGGTGGTTGGGCGGCTCGGTGAGCATGCTCGCCGGGCTCACCGACTCGACACTCGACGGCGTCACGTCATTGCTCAACCTGCTGGCAGTGCATTACGCCCTGCGCCCCGCCGACAATGATCATCGCTACGGGCACGGCAAGGCCGAGTCATTGGCGGGCATGGCCCAGGCGTTATTCATCGGCGGCAGTGCGGTACTGATCGCGTTGCAGGCCTACGATCGGTTGAAGCATCCCGAGCCCGTGGGCGCGCCGTTGATCAGTATCGGCGTGATTGTGCTTTCCCTCGTGCTGACCCTGGCGTTGTTGATGTTTCAACATCGAGTGGTCAAGGCCACCGGCTCCAATGCGGTGCGCGCCGACTCCCTGCACTACCGCTCGGACATGCTTCTCAACGGCAGCATTCTGATCGCGCTGGTGTTTGCCGGGTTTGGACTGCATCAGGTCGACCCCTGGTTCGGCCTGGGAATCGCCGTCTACATTCTGTGGAGCGCGGTGCAGATCGCCCGGGAGAGCTTCGCGGTGTTGATGGATGAAGAACTGCCGCCGGAGGTCAGCCAACACATGCTGGAATTGGCGTGCAGCGTCCCTGGCGTATTGGGTGCCCATGACCTGCGCACGCGGATCTCCGGTAACCAATGGTTTGTGCAGTTGCATCTGGAACTGCCGGGGGAGCTGACGCTATCCGTTGCCCATGGCATCAGCGATCAGGCTGCCGCAGCCATTCACACCGCCTACCCGCGGGCCGAAGTGCTAGTGCACGCCGATCCGCAGGAAGTGGTGAAAGCCGCGCGGGATCAGTAAGTCACCTGATAACCGCGACTGCTCAGGCAGTTGCCCTGGGCCTGTCGGTAGGCTTGCACCACCGACGGGGCTGGCTGGTAGGTGGCGGTTCGTGGATCGAAACCACTCTGCTGCACCGCGTATTGATAACACTCGTAACCATCCCGACTGACCTGCTCCGGCGACTGACCGTTGGCTGGATATGCCTCCACGTCATAACCGCTGTTGCCGGCTGGAGGTTGCGATTGGCCAACCGGCGGTTCGACCACGACGTAATCCTGAGTGCTTTGCTGATAGGCGTAATAGGAACCGGCCGCCAGGAACAGCAGCGCCCCGCCGATCCACACCTGCTCGGCGTAATCGGGCAGGTACCTGACACGAATCCCGCGCGGTGGCTGCACAACCACGTAACGCGGGCCCAGCGGGCGATACCAGTAGCCTCCGGAATAGTAGTAATCCATGCCACGGTAAGGCACGCGGTAGTCGCGCTCGGGAAAGCGGTCGATCACTTGACCGGGACGATACCTGGGGCCAGGCCCCCAGCCGTTGCCGCCTCCACTCGACCGCCCCTCCCAATGCGTGTCATTGGACGGCGCGCCTATGTAGCCCTTCCAGTGCTTGTTGTAATCGTTGCGACGCGGCTGATCCTGGTAGTAACCGCGCTGCGGCTCCTGGGTCTGGCGTACGGTGTCGGGCCGGGGCTGGATTGGCATGTCAGTGGCCGGCATCTGCGGCGGTGGCGGCGGCGAGCGCACCTGGCTGTTGAAATCCGGCGCTGGACGGCTCTGCCTCTGGTCATTGTCCTGACGTTGATTCTGGCCGCTGTGCTCTTTCTGGCGGTTGTCATTGTTCTGCGCCCGGGGCTGATTCTGCTGCTGGCCGCTTTGCGGATGCGGCTGCTTGCCGCCACCATGCCCCTGGTTATCGCCCTGATGCCCACCCTGGCTGCGTTGCCCGCCATCATGACTACGGTTTTGCGGCTCATCGGCCATCGTTTGCACAGAGACACTGACACACAACAAACCAACACCGGCCAAACGCCAGATGCGCGATTTCATGCTTTACCTCATTGCGGGCAAGGGCCTGTACTTAAGACTGGGAAAGCGCTGGCCGGTTCTGCGACTGGTTATCTGTCACACAACTTATTTATTGAGGCCAGCGGGTCAAATTCCACGCAAGAAAAAGGGGAGACCCGTCGGCCTCCCCTTGGAGAACTTCGTCCTGGCTCGACACTTGTGGTGTCGGCTCACCTCACGCCGTCTTCTGGACAGTGTGTAGCTCGGGGGCCGGCACATCCCCGGTGGGGGTGGCGACCGCGGCGGGCCTGATTCGGCGAGCCGCACTGGACTGTTTGTCCGAGCAGTGATTCTGGTGATAAGAATAGGCCGGGAGCGCCGGCAGAGGATTGCGAAGATTGCTGAATTAAACATCACTTGCGCAATTTTTAACCCTAGATACATAATCCTCCGCAATAGTTACGACAAAGGACCGATTGATGAGCAAGCTCGACCGTTACGACCTGAGTATTCTGGCGGAATTGCAGCGCGACGCACGCATCTCCAACCAGGAGCTGGCCGAGCGCATCGGCCTGTCGCCTTCGCCGTGCTCGCGACGGGTCAAGCAACTGGAAGACGACGGCTACATTTCCCGCCAGGTCGCCCTGCTCGACCGCAAGATGCTAGGCCTGAGCCTGACCGCTTACGTGCTGATCGGCATGGACCGTCACACGCCGGAGCGTTTCGAGAATTTCGAAGCGGCCATCCGCACCCTGCCCCAAGTGCTCGAATGCAGCCTGGTGACCGGGATGGATGCCGACTATCAGCTCAAGGTCGTGGTGCCGGACATGGATCACTACCAGAAACTGCTGCTGGGGCATCTGACGCGGATTGAAGGCGTGACCAGCGTGCGATCGAGTTTTGTGTTGAATCAGGTGTTGAACAGCACCGAACTGCCTTTGACTCATCTGCGCAGCTGAGGACGCCATCGCGAGCAAGCTCGCTCCCACAAAGTTTTGTGTTGACCGCAGTATCGTGATCCATACAAAACCTGTGGGAGCGAGCTTGCTCGCGATGGGGCCGGCACAGGCGACGAATGACTGCGACACACCGACGCAGGTCAATACTGCACGAAGCCAGTGCGGCGTATACTCGCCGCGCCCTTTTAGCCTCGCCTGTGCTGGAGATGTTCGATGGATCCTGCAGTATTCGAAGAGTGGATGATGACCGGACTGGTCACGATCCTGATCATTTTCATGGGTTTCATCGTCTGGGATCTGGCGAAGAAGTCCAAGGCCGGGCGCTTTGGCTCGTTCATTCTGTTCTTCGTACTCGGTCTTGGTGTTGCTGCATTCGTGATCAAAAGTGTGGTCATCGGCCTGATCGAATCCGGCACTTTATAAGCGCGCCGGTACTTCTTTCCACTGTCCCTGATCGAGCCCTTCGATCGTCCAGTCGCCGATCCTGACTCGCACCAGGCGCAAGGTCGGCAACCCGACCGCAGCGGTCATGCGCCGCACCTGCCGGTTGCGCCCTTCGCGAATCACCAACTCAAGCCAGCTGGTCGGCACGCTTTTACGAAAGCGAACCGGCGGATTGCGCGGCCACAGCTCAGGCTCGTCCAGTTGCCGTGCCTCGGCGGGCAAGGTCATGCCGTCATTCAATTCGACGCCGTCGCGCAAGCGCTGCAACTGTTCGGTGTTCGGCTCGCCCTCGACCTGCACCCAATAGGTCTTGGCCAGTTTGTGTTTCGGGTCGGCGATCCGCGCCTGAAGCTGGCCGTCGTTGGTCAGCAGCAACAAGCCTTCGCTGTCGCGGTCCAGTCGTCCGGCCGGATAGATGCCCGGTACATCGATGTAATCCTTGAGGGTCGCGCGCCCGTCGCCGTCGCTGAATTGCGTCAGCACATCGAAAGGTTTGTTGAACAGGATCAGCTTCGGCTCGGCTGGTGGCGCCTTGGCGACACGGCGCGGGGCTGATGGGGATGGCTTCGCGCCGGGGCGACGGGAAGGTGGACGAGATGGACGCGACATGGGCAAAACAACATCTAACGGTCAGGGCTGCTAATGCTAGTGCCCTGACCGCCAAATGACCATGACAAACCGTTAGCGGAACGGCGGCTCGTCGAAACTGCGCAGTTTGCGCGAGTGCAGCGAGTTGAGTTCGGTGCGCAACAGATCCACCGCCTCGATACCGATCTTCAGATGCTGGCTGACCGCGCGCTCATAGAAAGCGTTGGCCGAGCCCGGCAACTTGATTTCGCTGTGCAGCGGCTTGTCCGAGACGCACAGCAACGTGCCGTACGGCACTCGCAAGCGATAACCCTGCGCGGCAATGGTGCCGCTTTCCATGTCCACCGCCACGGCGCGGGACAGGTTGATCAGCGGCCGTTCCTGCGCCCAGCGCAGCTCCCAGTTACGGTCGTCGTAAGTCAGCACGGTGCCGGTACGCAGGCGTTTCTTCAGTTCGTCGCCCTTCTCGCCGGTGACGTTGGCCGCCGCTTGCTGAAGCGCGAGCTGCACTTCGGCCAACGCCGGAATCGGAATGTTCGGCGGCACCACCCGGTCGAGAATTCCGTCGCGACGCATGTAGGCGTGGGCCAGCACGTAGTCGCCAATGGTCTGCGACTGACGCAGGCCGCCGCAGTGACCGATCATCAGCCAGCAGTGTGGGCGCAGCACGGCCAGGTGGTCGGTGATGTTCTTGGCGTTGGACGGGCCGACACCGATGTTGACCAGGGTCACGCCGTGGCCATCGCTGGCGATCAGGTGATAGGCCGGCATCTGGTAGCGGTGCCAGACCACCCCGGCGGCAATCGCCGAGGCTTCGCCGTGATCCATGCTCTTTTCGATGATCACGTTGCCCGGCAGCACCATGCGCACGAAACGCGGGTCGTTGCGCAGTTGCTCCAGACCATGGACGATGAACTGGTCGACGTAGCGGTGATAGTTGGTCAGCAGAATCCACGGCTGAACATGCCGCCAGTCGCTGCCGGTGTAATGCACCAGTCGGCGCAGGGAGAAATCCACCCGCGCGGCATCGAACAGCGCCAGGGGCAGCGGATCGGTGTTTTCCCAATCGTACAGACCGTCGGCAATGCCGTCGGTCGCCGCCGACAGGTCGGTACTCGGGAACACCCGCGCCAGTACGGCGGCGGTGACGCCGGAGCCCGCCAGCTCATCGCCCTGCTCGACCACATACGGATACGGGATGTTCTGCTGGCTGACACCGACTTCCACGGTCACGGTGAAGTCGTGCATCAGCGGAACGAGCTGTTCCAGCAAGTATTTACGGAAAGCCGAGGGATGGGTGACGGTGACGCTGTAGGTGCCCGGCAGCTGGACCTTGGCGTAGGCACGGGTGGTCTGCGGGACTTCGCCCTGGCAGTGATAGGTCAGGCGCAATTCGGGATAGCGGAACATCGAGCGCTGTTCGGCATCGGGCTCGACGCGATCCTTGAGGTAGCGCTTGAGCGCCTGGCTCAACGCGGTGGTCGCACGATTGTGCAAGAGTGCAAGCCGATCCACGGCTTGCTCGGCGGTTTGAACGACAATAAAAGCTTCGGTCACGATCAGCATCCTGTGTTCTGACTTGCAGACCTTCATCTTGCCTGCATCGTCGCTTCACGGGAACAGTGGCATTGACTGAGCACAGAGATTTACAGTGCTGGGTCAACCGTGATCAGAAGCCCTGCGGAGTCGAGCGCGCGACAATCGTTTCCACGTCCAGCCCTCGTGGTAACGCACCGTACACTCGGCCGCCGCCATCCAGGCGACTGGCAATAAACGCATCACTGACCACCGCATTCCCGGCTTCCAGCAACAGCTTCGCCTGCAGCCCCAGGGCAATGTCTTCAGTCAGTTGCCGGGCGCGGTACTGGATGTCGCTGGTGTCCTTGAAGGCCGTCTGCAACTGGCTGATGTGCGCCGCCAGACGCTTGTCGCCATGGCCATCGCCCAACTCGCTGAACAGCGCATCGAGCACGCCTGGTTCTTTCGACAGGGCACGCAGCACGTCGAGGCACTGCACGTTGCCGGAGCCTTCCCAGGTCGAATTCACCGGCGCCTCGCGGTAAAGCCGCGGCAGGATGCTGTCTTCGACATACCCTGCGCCGCCCATGCATTCGGCCGCTTCGTTGATCATCGCCGGCGCCCGTTTGCAGATCCAGTACTTGCCCACCGCCGTTACCAGGCGGGCGAATTTGGCTTCCTGCGAATCATCCAGATGATCCAGCGCCCGGCCCATGCGCAGGCTCAACGCCAGGGCCGCTTCGCTTTCCAGCGCCAGATCCGCCAGCACGTTCTGCATCAACGGCTGTTCGCTGAGCAGATTGCCGCCAACCGTTCGGTGAGCGCAGTGATGGCTGGCCTGAGTCAGCGCCTGACGCATCAGCGAACTGGAACCGACCATGCAATCGAAGCGGGTCATGGCGACCATCTCGATGATCGTCGGAACGCCACGGCCCTCTTCACCAACCATCCACGCCAGTGCTCCACGGAACTCCACTTCGCTGGAAGCGTTGGAGCAGTTGCCGAGTTTATTCTTCAGGCGCTGGATATAGAACTGATTGCGCGTGTCGTCCGGACGATGGCGTGGCAACAGGAAACAGGTCAGGCCCTTGTCGGTCTGCGCCAGTGTCAGGAAGGCGTCGCACATCGGCGCCGAGCAAAACCACTTGTGCCCCACAAGTTCATAGGCTTGGCCCGGACCGCTGGCGCCGACCGGATAGGCCTTGGTGGTATTGGCCCGCACGTCGGTACCGCCTTGCTTCTCGGTCATGGCCATGCCGATGGTGACTCCGGCCTTGTGGACCATGCTGACATTGCGCGGGTCGTATTCGGTGGCGAGGATTTTCGGCAGCCACTTTTGCGCCAGGTCCGGTTGCAGTCGCATGGCCGGAACGCTGGCAAAGGTCATGGTCAGCGGGCATCCACTGCCGGCCTCGGCCTGGCTGTGCAAATAGGTCATGGACGCGCGGGCGACATGGGCGCCGTCCTGCGGGTGCGCCCAGGGAAGCGAGGTCAGGCCGTGTTCGACCGCCGTGCGCATTAATTGATGATAGGCCGGATGAAACTCCACCAGATCAATGCGATGACCAAACCGGTCATGGCTGTTGAACACCGGCTTGTTCTGATTGGCCAGGAACCCGGCTTCCATCAACGGGCCACCGGCCAGCGCGCCATAGGCGTCGATCCGCGATTCGGCCCAACCGGCCCCGAAGCGCCGCGACCATTCCTGCAACGGCAAGTCGATGCGGTACAGGTTGGCGCCGTCCAGTGACGGTGGCTGGTTGGTGACTTCGTGGGTTTCGGCGAACTGATGCAGGTTCATGACAGGGCTCCTTTGGTCGGCCAAGGGACTTCAGTTAAGCACCGCCCCTCGACCGAACAAAGTGTCATATACGCCTAACTGTCGGCGCTTTCGCCCTGTTTCGGGCAGAGCACACGGCGGTAGAGCGCGGCCTGCAAGTCTTCGAATTTCACCGGTTTGTTCAAGTGATCAATTACTGCGCCGGCCGGGCAGCGTTCACGGTCACCGCCCAGGGCGATCATGAACAACGGCAGCTCGGCATAACCGGGTAACGCGCGGATCCGGCAGCACACCGACTCACCGTCCGGCAGCGGCAACTGACAATCGACCAACACTACGTCAAACACTTCGCGCTGCAACAGATCGAGCGCGACATCGACGCTGTTGGCCGTACGTACGCGAAAGCCCAGCTTGAGCAACATGCCGCGCATCACCAACTGGCTGATGCTGTTGTCATCCACCAACAGCACGGCACAATCCTGGGGCAAGCGCAGGCGCGGAAAATCCCGGGGCATCAACGGCGTCACCGGACGTTCGACCGCCGGCAACCCGACTTCCACATCCAGCTGAAACCGGCTGCCGCGCCCTGGCTCGGAGCGATGAGTCAGTCGTCCACCGAGCAATTCGACCAACTGTCGGCAAATGGCCAGGCCAACCCCCAGGCCACCGTATTCACGGGTCATCGAGCCATCGAGCTGGAAGAACCGTTGATACATCGTGGCCTCCCCTAAATCGGTGAAACCAATGCCCGTGTCGATCACCGCAAAGGTCAACGCCACCCGGTCGGGCT
Organism: Pseudomonas sp. EU05-FHT14B02; assembly: GCF_058791055.1. Classification (NCBI taxonomy): domain Bacteria; kingdom Pseudomonadati; phylum Pseudomonadota; class Gammaproteobacteria; order Pseudomonadales; family Pseudomonadaceae; genus Pseudomonas; species Pseudomonas sp. EU05-FHT14B02. The sequence goes on from NZ_JBYTDD010000004.1 coordinate 113,815, forward strand.
CGATGGTCTTGCCGGTCACCCGCAGCGCCAGACCGCCGACCTTTGTGAACTTGATGGCGTTATCCAGCAGGCATTCCAGGCACTGCGCGATCTTGACGTTGTCGCCGAGCAAGCGATCCGGCACACCTGGCGCGACATCGACCTTGAAGTCCAGCGACTTGCTCGATGCGTTGCCCTCGAACTGCGTGCGCAGTGCCTCGACCACGCCACGCAAGCTGAAGGTGTCGGCCGAGGCCTTGAGTTTGCCGGCCTGCAATTCGGTGAGGGTGAGGATGCCGTTGACCATGCGCATCATGTCCCGTGCCGACCCCGAGGCCGTCTGCTGGTAGTACTCGAGTTCCGGGTCCATCTCGACTGTCTGCATCAGCTCCAGTGAACCGATCACACCATTCATGGGCGTACGCAATTCGTGGGTCAGGGTGGCAAGGAACTCGTCCTTGAGCTTGTTACTGTGAGCCAATTGCTGGTTGAGGACTTCAAGCTTCTGGCTGGCGTCGAGCAGGGTTTGAGCCTGCTGCTCGCGCATGGCGTTGATGCGGTCGGCCAGCGCCAGGGACAGCAACGCCACTTCGATGGCCGAGCCGATCTGACTGGAATACATAGTCAGGAACACGTTCGGCAGGTATCCAAGCACCATCAGCGTATTGACGATGCCACCGAGTAAAAACGCCGACCAGGCAATGATGAAATACCGCGCGACGCGCAGGCCCCGTAGCCAGGCAAAGATCCCGGCGGCAAAAATCACCACGGTGAACGTCAGCGCCAGCGCCGTGGCCAGGCGCAAGGCCAGGGCGTAACTGGTCATCAACGACAAACCCACGACCAGCGCGCTAAAGGCAACCAGCGCCAGCAACAAGCGGTCAAGCCAGCGACTGTGGGTAGCCATCTGCAGGAAACTGCGGGCGAACTGACTGCCGAACAGCCCCGCACAGCCGATGAAAAACGGCGTCGCAGCGTTGGCCCACCACGGATTGTCCGGCCAGAAATACTGCACGGCCGCACCGTTTACCGACAGCTGGTACAGGCCGAACGAGGCGATATAAAAGATGTAGTAGAGGTAACTGGTGTCGCGCACGCTGAGGTAGATGAACAGGTTGTAGACCAGCATCCCCAGCAGTACGCCGTAGATCAGCCCCAGTACGTAGAGACGCACGGGCTGCTCTTCGAGGTAGGCGGTACTCGACCACAAGGTTACCGGCGCCTGGATCGAGCCTTCGCTTTGCAAGCGCATGAATACGGTTTCGGCCTGATCCGGCTTGAACGTCAGGTCGAACAGATAGTTGTTCTGACGAATATCACGGCTGGCAAAGGGCAAGGCATCGCCGGTCTGCCTGACCAGCTGATAGTTGCCGGCCGCATCGGGCAAATAGAGATCGAGATGATCGAGGGGCGGATAGGCCAGTTCCAGCAGCCAGGTCCTTTGCGCCGCCGGATTGGCTGGACGGTAATGCAGGTCGATTTTCAGCCAGAACACCGAACGCGAGTACCCGGCGTTAAGCGTATTTTTGTGGTGTGGCTTGAAGTTGCCGGCCGCCGCTTGTGCACGGATATCCGCGATGGTCGCCTGACCACCAGCGTCCTCATAGACCTGCAGGGTTCGGCCCAAGGGAAGGCTTTGAGTGAACTCATCGAACTCGACGGCGTTTGCCAGGAGGGGCAAACACAACAGCAACATCAGCAAATAGCGCATTGAAGCCCCAGCGTGGCCTGTCCGGTTCTGTCAGGAAGCCCCCCATTCCTTTTGAGCAGACGTAAAACCGGTATCACCTGTTATTGGTTTGGATCCACTCTAGCATAGCCGTTGATAGCCAATGAGAACCACAGAAATTTTTCCTACAAAGGCTCTAGCACGGGCGTTACAGCCAAAAACACTGAGATAGAGCTGTTGACTTGATCAGATATAAAAAATGCACTGCGAACACTAAGCACCTTCGCCACAATCTATCGGCCGGACTGGATGTCGCTACACCCGAAAAACGTTGTTTGGTGGTAAGCTCGCGCACCATGAATATCTACAGCTCTCGCCCCGTTGTCCTCTGTCTCTCCGGCCACGACCCAAGTGGTGGCGCCGGCTTGCAGGCAGATATCGAAGCCCTGCTCGCCCAGGGTTGCCATGCGGCTCCGGCCGTCACCGCCCTGACCGTGCAAGACACCGTCAATGTCACTGACTTCCGCGTCCTGGACCGTGAGTGGGTACTGGCCCAGGCCAATGCCGTGCTCAACGACTCCGAAGTCGCCGCCGTCAAACTGGGCATGCTCGGCTCCCTGGAAATGGTCGACACCGTGGTCGAACTGCTTTCGGCGCACCCGCACTTGCCGGTGGTCTGCGACCCGGTGCTGCGCGCTGGCGGCGGCGGACGCCTGGGCAAGGACGAGGTAGGCTACGCCATGCGCGAACGCTTGCTGCCCCTTTCGATCATTACGACCCCCAACCTTCCCGAAGCCCGCATCCTCGCCGAACTGCCCGAAGGCACCGCGGACGAGTGCGCAGAAAAACTCCTGCCGTTCGTCAAACACCTGCTGATCACCGGCGGACATGGCGACGAAACCGAAATCCACAATCGCCTGTACAGCCGCGACGGCTTGCGCGAAACCTTTACCTGCCAGCGTTTGCCGGGCAGTTATCACGGTTCCGGTTGCACCCTGGCCAGTGCGCTGGCCGGTCGTCTGGCCCAGGGCGAAAACCTCGCCAGTGCCGTGCAGACCGCACTTAACTACACATGGCGCACCCTGCGTGATGCCGAGCAACTGGGCAAAGGCCAGTTCGTGCCGCGTCGCTTGCCACTGGATTTCTGCTCGTAACTTCTATTTGTAATGCGGTGAGGCTTGTCCGATGAAACTACGTGGCCTGTACGCCATTACCGACAGCCATTTGCTGGACGGTAAGCTGCTCAAGTACGTGGAGGCGGCGCTGGAAGGCGGCGTCACCTTGCTGCAATACCGCGACAAGAGCAGTGACGAAGCCCGTCGTCTGCGCGAAGCCGAAGCCTTGCGTGATTTATGCGAGCGCTACAACACCCGGTTGATTATCAATGATGACGCTGAGTTGGCCGCACGCCTGAATGTCGGCGTGCACTTGGGTCAAACTGATGGTCCATTGTCTCCGACCCGCGCCCTGCTGGGTCGCGATGCAATCATCGGTTCGACCTGCCATGCGCAACTCGACCTCGCCGAACAGGCCGTCAAGGAAGGCGCCAGCTACGTCGCGTTCGGCCGCTTCTTCAATTCCAACACCAAACCCGGCGCCCCGACCTGCAGTCTCGACCTGCTCGACCAGGCACGCAGCAACCTGCACCTGCCGATCTGCGCGATCGGCGGCATCACCCTGGAAAACGCCGCGCCGCTGGTGACCCATGGTGTCGACCTGCTGGCCGTGGTGCATGGCCTGTTTGGCGCCGAGAGCACAGCTGAAGTAACCCGCCGCGCCCGCGCATTCAATGAATTACTAAAAGTCTGAGAGCCCGATCATGTCTCGTTCCGAAACGCTGTTTGCCAATGCCCAGAAACATATTCCCGGTGGCGTGAACTCGCCGGTTCGCGCGTTCAAGAGCGTCGGCGGCACGCCACTGTTCTTCAAGCACGCCGAAGGCGCCTACGTCACTGACGAAGATGACAAGCGTTATGTGGATTACGTCGGTTCCTGGGGGCCGATGATTCTCGGCCACAGCCACCCGGACGTGCTGGACGCCGTGCGCAAACAGCTTGAGCACGGCCTGTCCTACGGCGCTCCGACCGAGATGGAAACGCAGATGGCCGACCTGGTCTGCTCCCTTGTGCCGTCGATGGAAATGGTGCGCATGGTCAGCTCCGGCACCGAAGCAACCATGAGCGCCATTCGCCTGGCCCGTGGCTTCACCGGCCGCGACAGCATCATCAAGTTCGAAGGTTGCTACCACGGTCACTCCGACAGCCTGCTGGTCAAGGCCGGCTCCGGCGCACTGACCCAAGGCGTACCGAGCTCGGCCGGTGTACCAGCGGCATTCGCCAAACACACCCTGACCCTGCCGTTCAACGACATCGACGCCGTTGAGAGCATGCTGGCCGAAGTTGGCCAGGACGTGGCCTGCATCATCGTCGAGCCAGTGGCCGGCAACATGAACTGCGTACCGCCTGCTCCGGGCTTCCTCGAAGGCCTGCGGACCCTGTGCGACAAGCACGGCGTGGTGCTGATTTTCGACGAAGTGATGACCGGTTTCCGTGTCGCCCTCGGCGGTGCCCAGGCGTACTACGGCGTGACGCCGGACCTGACCACCTTCGGCAAGATCATCGGTGGCGGCATGCCGGTCGGCTGCTTCGGCGGCAAGCGCGAAATCATGCAGCGCATCGCCCCGCTGGGCCCGGTCTACCAGGCCGGTACGTTGTCCGGTAACCCACTGGCGATGGCCGCCGGCTTGACCACTCTGCGCCTGATCAGCCGCCCGGGCTTCCACGCCGAGCTGACCGACTACACCACTCGCCTGCTCGACGGCCTGCAACAGCGCGCCGATGCGGCCGGCATTCCGTTCGTGACCACCCAGGCCGGCGGCATGTTCGGGCTGTACTTCAGTGGTGCCGACGACATCGTCACCTTCGATGACGTCATGGCCAGCGACGCAGCCCTGTTCGGCCGTTTCTTCCATCTGATGCTCAAAGGTGGCGTTTATCTGGCACCGAGCGCATTCGAAGCCGGTTTCACTTCGATCGCCCACGGCGAAGCTGAACTGAAGCTGACCCTGGACGCCGCCGAGCGCGCCTTCGCGGCCTTGAAGTAACGTTCAAATGCTGACGCTGGCCCTTGCCAGCGTCAGTTTTCACCTGCGTTCCCACGATTTTTCCTACTCATCTGCTAATAATCCCCCGCAAAGTGGGCGATAAATTTCCCGTGCAGCAGAAAAACGAGTAAAGACTTTGTAAGGTTGGCCCTGCTTATTTCATAATGCGCGCTTATTGGATCCCTCGATGGGTCCGCGCGCCCTTCAGAGGTAAGTCGATTCCCATGAACCGCACCGGCCGCACCCTTGCACTGGGCTGCCTGTTGCTTCTTCAGCCCCTGCTCGCGCACGCACAAGCAGGCGGCAACTCGTTGTTAATCCCAGCGATGGGTCGCTGCACCCTCAATACTCAGCCGCAAGACCTGGAACAGGCGCTCGCCGCCTGCCAGAAAGCGTCGGAAGAAGGGGATGCGCAAGCGCAATACGAGTTGGGTGAGTTCTACTACGAAGGCAAAAACACGCCGCGCGACCTCAATCAAGCCCTGAGCTATTTCGAAAAAGCCTCGCTGCAAGGCCACGCCCAGGCACAATTCAAACTCGGCACCATGTTCTTCCACGGCGAAGGCGTGCCGGCCAATAACGTTCAGGCGTACATCCTGCTGAAGATGGCGGCGGTCAACGGCGCCGAAGAGGCCCTGGACACCGCCGACGAAGTCACCGAAAAGATGCCCCGCGAAGAACTGGAGCTTGCTACCCAGGTGCTCGGGCAAATCTTCCGTAAATATTTGATGGAATTGCAGAGCGCTGACGGGCGTACACCTTTCTCGCCGCTACCCTGATTTCTGCGTTGACTCGGTCTAGAACCTTACTTATCAGGCATCGGCATCGGAAACGGCATGACATTGCCGACCGCGCCACGGGCTTCGCTGATTTTCGGTGTTCCCATACGTTCGACTTCATCGATACGCACGATCGAATGCATCGGCACAAAACTGCGCACTACGCCTTCGAACTGAGCCTTGAGCTTTTCTTCGCTCGGATCGACGACCATTTGCGTGCGCTCGCCAAAGACGAACTCTTCCACTTCCAGAAAGCCCCACAGATCACTCTGATAGATCTGCTTGGCGTACATTTCGAACACCTGGCCCTGGTTGAGGAAAATCACCTTGTAGATTGGAGCTTCACGTTTGGTCATGGTGGGCGAAACACATCGGGGGATAAAAATGAGGGCGCAAACTATAGCATAGCCATCGGACGCGCAGCGGTAGGAACCTGAGTACATGTTCCCTATAATGTGCGGTTCTTTGAATCACGTGATGACTCTAATCCATGGCCAAGAAGCTTTACATCGAAACCCACGGTTGCCAGATGAACGAGTACGACAGCTCGCGCATGGTCGATCTGCTGGGCGAACATCAGGCCCTGGAAGTCACCGCTCGCGCAGAAGACGCCGACGTGATCCTGCTCAACACCTGCTCGATCCGCGAACGTGCCCAGGATCGTGTCTACTCCCAGCTCGGCCGCTGGCGCGAACTGAAGCTGGCCAACCCGGACATGGTGATCGCCGTCGGCGGTTGCGTGGCCAGCCAGGAAGGTGCAGCCATTCGCGATCGCGCGCCGTACGTCGACGTTGTCTTCGGCCCGCAGACCCTGCACCGCCTGCCGGAAATGATCGACGCCGCGCGCACCAGCAAACTGCCGCAAGTCGACGTCTCGTTCCCGGAAATCGAAAAGTTCGACCACTTGCCCGAGCCCCGTATCGACGGCCCGAGCGCTTACGTGTCGGTGATGGAAGGTTGCAGCAAGTACTGCACGTTCTGCGTGGTGCCCTACACCCGCGGCGAAGAGGTCAGCCGGCCGTTCGACGACGTGATTGCCGAGATCATTCACCTGGCCGAAAACGGCGTGCGGGAAGTAACGCTGCTGGGGCAGAACGTCAACGGCTATCGCGGCCTCACCCATGACGGGCGCCTGGCCGACCTTGCCGAGCTGATCCGCGTGGTCGCCGCGGTCGATGGCATCGACCGCATCCGCTACACCACATCGCACCCGCTGGAGTTCTCCGACAGCCTGATCCAGGCCCACGCCGACGTGCCGGAGCTGGTCAAGCACCTGCACTTGCCGGTGCAATCGGGCTCGGACCGCATCCTCGCGGCGATGAAACGCAACCACACCGCGCTTGAATACAAATCCAAACTGCGCAAATTGCGTGCCGCGGTACCGGGAATCTGCATCAGCTCGGACTTCATTGTCGGCTTCCCCGGCGAGACCGAGAAAGACTTCGAGCAAACCATGAAGCTGATTGCCGACGTCGGCTTCGACTTCTCCTACTCGTTCGTCTACAGCCAGCGCCCGGGCACACCAGCCGCCGATCTGGCCGACGACACTCCGGAAGAGCTGAAGAAAGAACGCCTGAATGCCCTTCAGCATCGCTTGAACCAGCAAGGTTTCGAGATCAGCCGACAAATGGTCGGCACGATCCAGCGAATCCTGGTGACCGATTACTCGAAAAAGGACCCGGGCGAGCTCCAAGGCCGCACCGAGAATAATCGTATCGTCAACTTCCGCTGCGACAATCCGACCCTGATCGGCCAGTTCGCGGACGTGCACATTGATGCCGCGCAGCCGCACTCGCTACGGGGCTCGCTGATCCAATAACACTGCACTCCACTGCGGGAGCGAGCTTGCTCGCGATAGCGCCAGACCAGACAACTCATATGTTGAATGTCAGGCCGTCATCGCGAGCAAGCTCGCTCCCACAGGGACTGCCTGCGACGTTGGTTATTTAAGAGCTTTCGCACCCACGCCACTGGCGCTATCCTTGAACTCATCACCATTGCCCCAGGGCGGCTAAATACGACCTTGAACGCACCCATAGAACCACATCGTTTCATCCTCGAGCCTTTTGAAGCTCGCCGCTTCGCCAATCTGTGCGGGCAATTCGACGAGCATTTGCGCTTGATCGAACAGCGCCTGACCATCGAGATCCGCAATCGCGGAAACCAGTTCGAGCTGATCGGCGAACCCAAACACACCACCTCCGCGGAAAACCTCCTGCGCCGCCTGTACCGGGAAACCAAGGCTACCGAGCTGTCGCCGGACATGGTGCACCTGTTCCTGCAGGAATCGGCCGTCGAGCAGCTGGACAACCACTCCCCCGCCGAACCGTCCGTCGCCCTGCGCACCAAGAAAGGCATGATTCGCCCTCGCGGCTTGAATCAGGTGCGTTACGTGAAGGAAATCCTCGGTAACGACATCAACTTCGGCATCGGCCCGGCCGGTACCGGCAAGACCTATCTGGCCGTTGCCTGCGCGGTGGATGCACTGGAGCGCGAGCAGATCCGCCGCATCCTGCTGGTTCGCCCGGCGGTCGAAGCGGGTGAAAAACTCGGTTTCCTGCCCGGCGACCTGTCGCAAAAAATCGATCCGTATCTGCGCCCGCTCTACGACGCACTCTACGAAATGCTCGGCTTCGAATACGTCGCCAAGCTGATCGAGCGCCAGGTGATCGAGGTCGCGCCGCTGGCCTACATGCGTGGCCGCACGCTGAACAACAGCTTCATCATTCTCGACGAAAGCCAGAACACCACGGTCGAGCAAATGAAAATGTTCCTGACCCGGATCGGCTTTGGCTCCACGGCAGTCATCACCGGGGACATTACCCAGGTCGACCTGCCACGCGGTACCAAGTCCGGCCTGCACCATGTGATTGAGGTGCTCAAGGAAGTGCCGGGGATCAGCTTCACCCATTTCCAGCCCAAGGACGTCGTGCGCCATCCACTGGTGCAACGGATTGTCGAAGCCTACGAGCGCTTCGAAACCAAAGCGGCCGATGATGCAGCCGCCAAGGATAGCCGCCGCGATGCTTGAGCTTGACCTGCAAATCGCCACTGAAGCCCCCACCCCCAGCGAAGACGAGTTCCGCCAGTGGTGCGAACTGGCTTTGCGCCAGCGCACCGCCGACTCGGAGATGACCATTCGTCTGGTTGACGAAACCGAAGGCCGCGAGCTCAACAACACCTGGCGGCAAAAGGATTACGCCACTAACGTCTTGTCATTCCCGGCCGACGTGCCGGATGAGTTCCTCGACATCCCGCTTCTGGGCGATCTGGTGATCTGCGTGGCCGTGGTCGAGCGCGAAGCCGCTGAACAAGGCAAGGACCTAAAGGCCCATTGGGCGCATCTGGTGATTCACGGCTGCTTGCATCTGCTTGGTTACGACCATATTGATGACGAAGAAGCCGAAGAAATGGAAGCACTGGAACGAACGTTGCTTGCAGAACTGGGCTTTCCCGATCCGTACGCGGACGACGAAACCGACACATTCCCTACCGAAACAACAAAGGATTCAGAGTAATCGCTATGAGCGAAGATCGATCGAGCAACGGGCAGAAGTCATGGCTGGGTAAGCTCACCCAGGCTTTTGCCCACGAGCCGAAAAACCGCCAGGAGCTGCTGGAACTGCTGCGCGATGCACACCAGAACAAACTACTGGACAGTGAAGCGCTGGCCATCGTCGAAGGCGCCATCCAGGTAGCTGACTTGCAGGTCCGGGACATCATGGTCCCGCGCTCGCAGATGGTCAGCATCAAGGCGACCCAGACACCGCGCGAATTCCTGCCTGCCGTGGTCGACTCGGCCCACTCCCGTTACCCGGTGATCGGCGAAAGCCACGATGACGTGATGGGCGTGCTGCTGGCCAAGGACTTGCTGCCGTTGATCCTCAGGGAGAACGGCGACAGCTTCAACATCAAGGACCTCCTGCGACCAGCCACCTTCGTGCCGGAGTCCAAGCGCCTTAACGTGCTGCTGCGCGAGTTTCGCGCCAACCACAACCACATGGCCATCGTCATTGACGAGTACGGCGGCGTGGCAGGTCTGGTGACCATCGAAGACGTGCTGGAACAGATCGTCGGCGACATCGAAGACGAGCATGACGTCGAAGAAGACAGCTACATCAAGCCGCTGCCCAGCGGTGACTTCCTGATCAAGGCCCTGACACCGATCGAGAACTTCAACGAATTTTTCGACAGCGAGTTCTCCGACGACGAATTCGACACCGTTGGTGGCCTGGTGATGAGCGCGTTCGGGCATTTGCCAAAACGTAACGAAATCACTGAAATCGGCCCGTACCGCTTCCGCATCCTGAACGCCGACAGCCGTCGGATTCACTTGCTTCGCCTGACGCCCATTGCTCGCTAAGGATTGAAATGCGCTGGACAACCCGCCCCGGCTGGCCCGGTAACCTGCTGGCCGTGGCGGCCGGTGCAATCACCACACTGGCCCTGGCGCCGTTCGATATCTGGCCCCTGGCACTGCTCGCCGTCGGCCTGTTCTATGCCGGCCTGCGCGAGCTGAGCCCACGTCAGGCACTAGGGCGCGGCTGGTGTTTCGGTTTCGGCCTGTTCGGTGCCGGCACCAGCTGGATCTACTACAGCATTCACCACTTCGGCGGCGCGTCGGTATTGCTGGCCGGTTTCCTGATGCTGCTCTTCACGGCGGCAATTGCCTGGTTCTTTGCCCTGCCCGCCTGGATATGGGCGCGCTGGTTACGCCGAAATGAAGCGCCGCTGGCCGACGCCCTGGCCTTCGCAGCGCTGTGGGTCGGCCAGGAAGCCTTCCGCGGCTGGTTCCTGACAGGCTTCCCGTGGCTGTATTCCGGATACAGCCAACTCGATGGCCCGCTGGCCGGGCTCGCACCTATCGGCGGGATGTGGCTGATTTCCTTCACCCTGGCCCTGACAGCGGCGTTGATCTACAACGGCATGCGCCTGGTTCGCACGGGACGCAAAGGCTTCATCGCTGCCGGTGTTTTGCTGCTGGTCGGTCCGTGGCTGGCCGGCATCGCGCTCAAGCACCACGCCTGGACCAGCCCGTCGGGCCCGCCACTGAGCGTCGCCGCCATTCAAGGCAATATCGAACAAAGCATGAAGTGGGACCCGACGCAGCTCAACGCGCAACTGGCGCTGTATCGCGACATGAGTTTCAGCTCCAGGCGAGTCGACCTTCTCATCTGGCCAGAAACGGCGATCCCGGTGCTCAAGGAGTCCGCCGAGGGCTACCTGAACATGATGGGCAGCTTCGCGGCCGAGCGTAAATCGGCGCTGATTACCGGCGTCCCGGTCCGCATGGAGGTCCACCACGAGAAGCGCTTCTTCAATGGCATCACCGCTGTCGGCGAAGGCGACGGCACCTACCTCAAGCAAAAACTCGTGCCGTTTGGTGAGTATGTTCCGCTGGAGGATGTGTTGCGCGGGTTGATCGCTTTCTTCGATCTGCCGATGTCGGACTTTGCCCGCGGACCATCTGACCAGCCGTTGCTGCAAGCCAAGGGTTATCAGATCGCGCCGTACATCTGTTATGAAGTGGTGTACCCGGAGTTCGCCGCCAGCCTCGCCGCCCGCAGCGACCTGTTGCTGACAATCAGCAACGACACTTGGTTCGGCACCTCCATTGGCCCGCTGCAACACCTGCAGATGGCGCAGATGCGTGCGCTGGAGGCCGGCCGCTGGATGATCCGCGCCACCAACAACGGCGTGTCCGGTCTGATCAACCCGTTCGGTCAGATTACCGATCAGATCCCGCAGTTCGAACGCGGCATCCTGTATGGCGAAGTGGTGCCGATGCACAACCTCACGCCGTACCTGGAATGGCGTTCGTGGCCATTGCTCATTCTCTGCGTGTTGTTGTTTGGCTGGGCGCTGATCGCCAGTCGGATGGCTAAAACCGTTTAAAAGCTTCGCGAGCAAGCCCGCTCCCACATTTGATCGGCGTCGTACACAAAATCCAGTGTGGGAGCGGGCTTGCTCGCGAAGGCAGCATCACAGGCACCTCATCGACCAGCACCGACATCACCTCAGTAGAACATCGAATAACCGACCTGCCCCACCGCCTCGTTCATCAACTGCCCGTTCTGCCAGATCGCCTTGAATTCCGGCATCCAGCCTCCCAGTGGCCGCGCATTGTCGCCGCTCAGAAACCCTACCGGTGCCGGCACTACCTCAAACCCGGCCTTGCGGAAACTCCAGACCGCTCGTGGCATATGCCCGGCATGAGTCACGAGCACCACACGCTTGATGCCCTGTGGCAGCAACACCTGGGCGCTGAACTGCGCATTTTCCCAGGTCGTGCGGCTGCGCCCTTCCTGCCAGCGCACGGTCACACCAAAATCGTCGCGCAAAGAGTCAGCCATCATCTGCGCTTCGCTTGGCGGAGTGCCGTAATGCAATCCGCCGCTGGTCAGTACCGGTAGGCCGGAAGCCTTGGACAATCGCGCGGCAAAGCGCTGACGCTCAAGGCCTACACCCGTGGGTTGGTCGGAACCCCAGGCCAAGTCACCGCGTTCGCGTCCGGAACCAAGGACGACAATGGCGTCCGCGCGCTGCCCCAGCACGGCCCATTCATCGCGGGCCAGCGGTGGCTCACGCTCGAGCAGGCTGGCACTCCACTGCACCACCACCGGCAGGCTCATCAGCCAAAGCCCCCCCAACCCCAGTGCAAAGCACACACCGGCGAGCCTTGGCCTTGAGCGGCGCAACCACCAGGCAAGCAAAAGCAGCAGCAATAGAATGCCGGGGGGCAAAAGAAGTTGTTTTACAAAGTAACGAAAAGGCATCGAGCATCTCCTGGAGATGCCCGAAGCCTAAGTGGGTTAGCGCAATGCGACAATCAATACAGAAGAACTATGCTTCAAAAAACCATGGAGCACGGCTCTGTGTCTTATTTGAACTGCAAAGACCGGACCTTTACCGCGTCTCTGCCGGGAACCTTGTCCTTGAGCCAGATGATCTTGGCTGAACGTGGTGCGTCGAGTTGCTTTACCGCCTCTGACAAGCATCCGTGCGTCTCACGCTCACTGCGATCGAGATACGCCTTGACCAGTGCATACTCTGCGGGGCTCAGGCCACGCAGTTCCAGTTCCAGAGGGCGTACGTCGCGCAACCGGCCAGCAGTTCTTGCCGCTTCCAAGGCCAGGGCCAGACGATCGATCAGCCTTTCGTACAGCTCCGGTTTTGTAGCTTTTTGCTGTGACTCAACCATCCCTCACCTCATTGGAAGATAAGACCTACTCCCCAGTTAGAGCTTAGCTTCCATGAACAAACCGGCTGAGCGCCGCGACCAACGGCCCTCGCGGCGGTTTTTGCGGGACGCGCGGCAGCAATCAGGGTTTCCCTCGGTAGAGCGCGGTCATGTATGCTACGGCGCTTCCTGTAACTCCACTTCCAGCTCGGCTGGACATCGAAAACGCCAATGCGGCGTGATCAGCGTCCAGCGTTGCATTGAAGAGGATTAGGCCACCCCTATTCAGTTCAAAAGTAGCCATGCACGAACAATATCAGCCCCGTGAAATCGAAGCCGCCGCCCAGTCGTTCTGGGACGAGCAAAAGTCCTTTGAAGTCAGTGAACAGCCAGGCAAGGAGACTTACTACTGCCTGTCGATGTTCCCTTACCCCAGCGGCAAGCTACACATGGGGCACGTGCGCAACTACACCATCGGCGACGTGATCTCCCGCTACCAGCGCATGCAAGGCAAGAATGTTCTGCAACCCATGGGTTGGGATGCCTTCGGCATGCCGGCGGAAAACGCCGCGATGAAGAACAACGTAGCGCCCGCCAAGTGGACCTACGAAAACATTGCCTACATGAAATCCCAGCTGCGCAGCCTGGGCCTGGCGGTGGACTGGTCCCGTGAAGTGACCACCTGCAAGCCCGATTACTACCGCTGGGAACAATGGCTGTTCACCCGCCTGTTCGAAAAAGGCGTGATTTACAAAAAAAGCGGCACCGTGAACTGGGACCCGGTCGACCAGACCGTCCTGGCCAACGAACAGGTGATCGACGGTCGCGGCTGGCGTTCCGGCGCGCTGATCGAAAAGCGCGAAATCCCGATGTACTACTTCAAGATCACCGCCTACGCGGATGAACTGCTGGAGAGCCTGGACGAACTGACTGGCTGGCCTGAACAGGTCAAGACCATGCAGCGCAACTGGATCGGCAAGTCCCGCGGCATGGAAGTGCAGTTCCCGTACAACGTCGATTCCATCGGCGAAGCGGGCGCGCTGAAAGTCTTCACCACCCGTCCTGACACCCTGATGGGCGCGACCTACGTTGCCGTCGCCGCCGAGCACCACCTGGCCACCCTGGCCGCACAGAACAACCCTGAGCTGCAAGCGTTCATCGCTGAATGCAAGGGCGGCAGCGTTGCGGAAGCCGACGTTGCGACTCAAGAGAAAAAAGGCCTGCCGACCGGCCTGTTCGTTGAGCATCCACTGACCGGTGAAAAGCTACCGGTATGGGTCGCCAACTACGTGCTGATGCATTACGGCGACGGCGCGGTCATGGCTGTTCCTGCCCACGACGAGCGCGATTTCGAATTCGCCCACAAATACAACCTGCCGGTCAAATCCGTGGTACGCACCAGCTCCGGTGACAGCAACCCGGCGCCATGGCAAGACGCCTACGGCGAGTACGGCACGCTGATCAATTCCGGCGAGTTCGACGGCCTGGACTTCGCGGGCGCCTTCGACGCGATCGAAGTCGCGCTGATCAAGAAAGAACTGGGCGCTTCGCGCACCCAATTCCGCCTGCGCGACTGGGGCATCAGCCGCCAGCGCTACTGGGGCTGCCCGATCCCGATCATCCACTGCGGCACCTGCGGTGACGTGCCGGTACCGGAAGATCAACTGCCTGTCGTGCTGCCGGAAGACGTCGTACCCGATGGCGCCGGCTCGCCACTGGCGCGCATGCCCGAGTTCTACGAGTGCAGCTGCCCTAAATGCGGCCAGCCTGCCAAGCGTGAAACCGACACCATGGACACCTTCGTAGAGTCCTCGTGGTACTACGCCCGCTACGCCTCGCCGCACTTTGAAGGCGGCCTGGTGGAAAAATCGGCGGCCGACCACTGGCTGCCGGTGGATCAGTACATCGGCGGTATCGAACACGCGATTCTTCACCTGCTCTATGCGCGCTTCTTCCACAAGCTGATGCGCGACGAAGGCCTGGTGAGCTCCAACGAGCCGTTCAAGAACCTGCTGACCCAGGGCATGGTGATCGCTGAGACTTACTACCGCCGCGAAGCCAATGGCGCTTACACCTGGTTCAACCCGGCGGACGTCGAGCTTGAGCGTGACAGCAAGGCCAAGGTTATCAGCGCCAAGTTGAAAGCCGACGGCTTGCCGGTGGAAATCGGCGGCACCGAGAAGATGGCCAAGTCGAAGAACAACGGTGTCGACCCACAGTCGATGATCGACCAGTTCGGCGCAGACACCTGCCGCCTGTTCATGATGTTCGCCTCGCCACCTGACATGAGCGCGGAATGGTCCGACTCCGGCGTCGAAGGTTCGCACCGCTTCCTCAAGCGCGTCTGGCGCCTGGCTCAAGCCCACGTCACTCAGGGCCTGCCGGGCAAACTGGACGTCGCCAGCCTGAATGACGAGCAGAAAGTCGTTCGTCGCTCGATCCACCTGGCCATCAAGCAGGCCAGCCAGGATGTCGGCCAGAACCACAAGTTCAACACTGCCATCGCTCAGGTGATGACGCTGATGAACGTACTGGAAAAAGCCGCGCAAGGCACCGACCAGGATCGCGCACTGATTCACGAAGGTCTGGAAACCGTGACTCTGCTGTTGGCTCCGATCACCCCGCACATCAGCCACGAGCTGTGGAATCAACTGGGTCACGCCGATCCTGTGATCGACGCCGGTTGGCCGGTGGTGGATGACAGTGCGTTGGTACAGGACAGCCTGCAACTGGTGATTCAGGTCAACGGCAAGCTGCGTGGTCACATCGAAATGCCGGCCAGTGCCACCCGTGAAGAAGTCGAAGCCGCCGCCCGCGCCAACGAGAACGTGCTGCGCTTCGTCGACGGTCTGACTATTCGTAAAGTGATTGTAGTGCCCGGGAAACTGGTCAATATCGTCGCCAGCTAATTGGATCAGGCGCCAGGTGAGCCTGGCGCCGAGTAAAACCTTTCGGGTCGCTTGATCGGCCCACATGGTTTCAAGGGGAGCAACAAGATGATCAAACGCAATCTGCTGGTGATGGGCCTCGCGGTTCTGCTGAGCGCCTGTGGTTTCCAGCTGCGCGGCACCGGCACCAATCAACTGGCGATCAAGGAACTCGATCTGAGCGCCCGTAACGCTTATGGCGAAACCGTGACTCAGTTGCGTCAGGTACTGATTGGCAGCGGCGTCAACGTCTATACCGGCGCGCCTTACAAGCTGGTACTGACCAATGAACAGGAAAGCCAGCGCATCCTCAGCTATGCAGGTGCCGGTCGTGCCGGCGAGTACCAGGTCACCACCGTGTTGAGCTACGACATCCGTGGTCGCGGCGATCTGCCCCTGTTGAGCGACAAGCTTGAAGTGCAGAAGATCTATATGCACGACGGCAACAACCTGGTGGGATCCGACCAGGAAGCCGCAACGGCCCGCACAGAAGGCCGCCGGGAGTTGGTTCAACGCATGATGCTGCGCCTGGAACAACTGAGCCCTACCCAACTGGACCAGTTGCAGCAGACTGCCGAAGCCAAGGCCAAGGCTGATGCCGCAGCGCTGGAAGCGGCAAAGAAGGCTGAAGCGGATACCCCGCGTCAGTCGCCTGTCGAACTGCCACAGCAGTAAGACTTACGGGGCGCCTGTGCGCCCCGTTCGCCCTCAATTATGAAACTCGCCCCCGCCCAACTCGCCAAACACCTCCAAGGCGCCCTTGCGCCGGTCTATATCATCAGCGGCGATGACCCGTTGTTGTGCCAGGAGGCAGCCGACGCTGTTCGCGCTGCCGCCCGTCAGCAGGGATTCGATGAACGCCAGGTGTTTGCCGCCGACGCCAGTTTCGACTGGGGGACGCTGCTGCAAGCCGGCGCCAGCATGTCGCTGTTCGCCGAAAAGCGCCTGCTGGAACTGCGCCTGCCGTCCGGCAAACCCGGCGACAAGGGCGCCGCCGCGCTGATCGAGTACTGCTCGCGCCCGGCCGACGACACCGTGCTGCTGATCAGCTTGCCGAAACTCGATGGCAGCGCACAGAAAACCAAGTGGGGCAAGGCGCTGGTCGAAGGACAACAGACCCAGTTCGTGCAGATCTGGCCGGTCGATGTCGCCCAACTGCCAAGCTGGATCCGCCAACGTTTGTCCCAGGCCGGTCTTTCCGCCAGCCAGGACGCCGTAGAGCTGATCGCCGCACGAGTAGAGGGCAACTTGCTGGCCGCCGCCCAGGAAATCGAAAAGCTCAAACTGATGGCCGAAAGGGGTCAGATCACCGTTGAAACCGTGCAGGCTGCGGTAGCCGACAGTGCGCGCTTCGACGTCTTTGGCCTGACCGATGCGGTTCTCAATGGTGAAGCAGCCCATGCCTTGCGCATGCTCGAAGGGTTGCGCGGTGAAGGCGTCGAGCCGCCGGTGATTCTCTGGGCCCTGGCTAGAGAGTTGCGCCTGCTGGCCAATATTTCGCTGCAATACAGTCAGGGCACGCCGTTGGACAAAGCTTTCAGCCAGGCCAAACCTCCGGTCTGGGACAAACGAAAACCCTTGATGAGCAAAGCCCTGCAACGCTACTCGGCGCAACGCTGGGCGCAATTGCTGCTCGAAGCGCAGCGCATCGACGCGCAGATCAAGGGCCAGGCGGCCGGGTCTCCGTGGATGAGCCTGAGCCGGCTGACGTTGTTGATGGCCGGGCAACGCTTAACCCTACCCGCTGAATAACACCGCCCCTGTAGGAGCTTGCTTGCGATGATCGTTAACAATAACGCAGACTTTCTGATTTAACGCAGCGCCCTCAAGTGCTCCGCGAGCAAGCTCGCTCCTACAAAGAACGGCGCTTTTTCCGATAGCCACCGGTACTAGACAGCCCCTCAACTTCGGCAGATGATTTGCCTCGCAAAAACCACTCACTTACGAGGCACCATCATGAGCAAAAAGCCATCAAAGCATGGCCCCAACAAGGCCAAATCCATCATCGCCCAGCCTTTATTCCGCAGCCGCCAGGAACGCCCCACCAAGGGCAAAGGCAGCTACCGCCGCGAAGCCTTCCAGTCTGACAGCTGGGAGGCTTCTTACTTTCTGGCTGCGTAAAGCAGAACACCCCTTCAACATGTTAAGGTCTGTACCTGATTCGTATTCCCTGGACCCGTGCATGCCCTTTTGTCTTCCCCATCGTTGGCACTTACGCCAATTGATCGCTGCCTCCAGCCTTGTTTTGCTAGTCGCCTGTGCGGAAAAACCGACCGCAGCCGATGCTCAGCCGCTTCAGACACCTCCTGTCGCTACCGCCCCGGCGGTTGTTCCGCCGGTGATTCCGACGGGTGAGAACCTCGATATCCAGCCTACCCAGACATTTGCCGAATGGCAGGCGGGTTTCCGCAAGGATGCCCTGGCCGCTGGTATCCGTGCCGATCTGTTTGATCGCGCTTTCGCCAATGTCAGCTTCGACCCCAGTGTGATTCGTGCCGATCGCAGCCAACCGGAATTCGCAAAACCGGTGTGGGAATACCTCGATGGCGCGTTGTCGCCGCTGCGGGTACGCAAAGGCCAGTCACTGATCGACCAGTACGCCAACATCCTGCAAGGCATCGAGCAGCGTTATGGCGTTGATCGTCAGGCGCTGGTGGCCGTGTGGGGCATGGAAAGCAATTTTGGCCAGTTCCAGGGCAGCAAGTCGGTGATCAACTCGCTGGCGACCCTGGCCTACGAAGGCCGCCGTCCCGGCTTCGCCCACGCACAATTGATCGCGGCCCTGCAAATCCTTCAACAAGGCGACATCGAACCCGAAAAAATGCTCGGTTCCTGGGCCGGCGCCATGGGCCAGACCCAATTCATCCCGACCACCTACAACACCCACGCGGTCGATTTCGACGGCGACGGCCGTCGCGATATCTGGAGCAGTTCGGCTGATGCCCTGGCCTCGACCGCGCATTACCTGCAAAGCTCCGGCTGGCAGAGAGGTCAGCCGTGGGGCTTTGAAGTCCAGCTGCCGAGCGGCTTCAACTACGTACTGGCCGATGGCACGATTCGCAAGAGTGTTGCCGAGTGGCGCCAACTGGGCGTTACGCTGCCCAATGGCGGCCAGGCCCCGGCAGGCTCGGAGCAACTGTCTGCGGCACTGCTATTGCCGGCTGGCTACCGCGGCCCCGCGTTCCTTGTGCTCGACAACTTTCGTGCGATTCTCAAGTACAACAATTCGTCGTCCTATGCCCTGGGGGTCAGCCTGTTGTCCGAACGCTTCAATGGCGCTGGCTTGATCAGCGGTACGTGGCCAAAGGATGACCTGCCTCTGAGCCGTACCGAGCGGATCGAACTGCAAACCCTGTTGAGCGCGCAAAATTATGACGCAGGCACCGCCGACGGGATCATCGGCGCCAACACCCGCAAGGCTATCCGCAGCGCCCAACAGTCGTTTGGCTGGCCGGCAGATGGGTATCCGACGCACAAGTTGCTCGAAGGACTGCGTAACCGCTAAAAGCATCGCGGGCAAGCCCGCTCCCACAGGTTCAGGGGCGTTCACATGATTTGTGCACGACGCGAACACTGTGGGAGCGGGCTTGCCCGCGAAGACTGACTGACAGGCGATAAAAATCTAGCGCCTGACCACCACATCCTGCTCCAGCACCAATTCCTTGTTTCCGGCATCCAACCTGACCAGCGCCCCCATGGGTAATGTCAGGTTCGGGTCGCAATGGCCGCTGCGCCACCCGGACAGCACCGGAATCTTCAATGGCTCGAAGATCTGCTTGAGCAACCTGTCCAGCGCCGCCACCTCAACCCCCGCCACATCCCCGACCAACACACCGCGCAGCTTGTGCAACGTGCCTGCCAGCCGCAGATGGGTGAGCAACCGGTCGATGCGATACAGCGGCTCGTTGATATCCTCGATCAACAGAATGACGCCCTCGGCGTCGATCTCGTAGGGCGTGCCCATGGTCGCGGCGATCATGGCCAGATTGCCACCGAGCAAGCGCCCGTGAGCCACGCCTGGCTCGATCGTGGTCAGCGGGTAGGCCACCGGATGCGCCAGCACTGTTCCGGCCCTCACCGCCCCTCGCAGCATGTTGAAGAACGAAGACTCGGTAGGTATTTGCTTCTCACCCAGCAGGTCGGCATTGAGCAACGGACCATGAAAGGTCACGAAGCCGGCATAACGACTGATCGCCAAATGCAGCGCAGTGATGTCGCTGTAGCCGACGAACGGCTTGGCGTTGTCACGCAGCAAATCAAAATCGATGCGATCAAGTAGCCGGGGCGTACCGTAACCACCGCGCAGGCAGATGATCGCATCCACCTCGCTGTCGGCGAATGCTGCATGCAGATCGTCGAGTCGCACCTCGTCACTACCGGC
This sequence comes from Pseudomonas sp. EU05-FHT14B02, assembly GCF_058791055.1. Classification (NCBI taxonomy): domain Bacteria; kingdom Pseudomonadati; phylum Pseudomonadota; class Gammaproteobacteria; order Pseudomonadales; family Pseudomonadaceae; genus Pseudomonas; species Pseudomonas sp. EU05-FHT14B02. Next base: position 133,833 of record NZ_JBYTDD010000004.1, read on the forward strand.
CAGGTAGCCGTTTTTTTTGTAGACCCCGGGAAACACTTTCAGTGAATAACCCCGGGCACGCATCCATTGCACCGCCTTGTCGGTGTCCAGTGGTGCGGGACCGGCGGGTGCGATAACGCCGATCATGCCTTCCGACGGCAGTGCCGGGACGGGAGCATGGGGGCAAAGGGTGAGGGTCGGTCGAGCGGTCATCCGTGAATCTCCCTGCGTGAAAACATCAGCACACAGTAGTCAGGAACGGGAACAAACAGAAGAGGAACCGTTGCCCCGCAGATTGCAGGAAAAGGCAGCCGTTGTCGTAGGCCAGGCAAAAAAACGCCCGCAAGGCTTTGAAACCTTGCAGGCGTTTTATGTTTCACAGTCGATCAGGACGACATCAGTTCGGCCTTGACCAGCTTCGCCTGCTCGTCGGCGTGGTACGAGGAGCGAACCAATGGACCGGAAGCGACGTTCTTGAAGCCCATCTTGTAACCTTCCTCGGCGAACCAGGCGAAGGTGTCCGGGTGCACGAAGCGCTGGACCGGCAAGTGGCTGCGGGAAGGTTGCAGGTACTGACCGAGGGTCAGCATGTCGATGTCGTGCTCGCGCATGCGCTTCATGACTTCGATGACTTCTTCGTCGGTCTCGCCCAGCCCCAGCATCAGGCCGGACTTGGTCGGAATGTGCGGCATCATCTGCTTGAAGCGTTGCAGCAGGGTCAGCGACCACTGGTAGTCCGAACCCGGACGTGCAGCCTTGTACAGGCGTGGCACGGTTTCCAGGTTGTGGTTGAACACATCCGGCGGCTCGGCGGCGGTGATTTCCAGCGCGATGTCCATGCGGCCACGGTAGTCCGGGACCAGGGTTTCGAGCTGCACGTTCGGCGACAGCTTGCGGATTTCGCGGATGCAGTCGGCAAAGTGCTGGGCACCGCCGTCACGCAGGTCGTCGCGATCCACCGAAGTGATCACCACGTACTTCAGGCGCAGGTCGGCGATGGCAATGGCCAGGCTTTCCGGCTCGTTGACGTCCAGCGGCTTCGGACGGCCGTGGCCGACGTCGCAGAACGGGCAGCGACGGGTGCAGATGTCACCCATGATCATGAAGGTCGCGGTGCCGCCGGAGAAGCACTCGCCCAGGTTCGGGCAGGAAGCTTCTTCGCACACGCTGTGCAACTTGTGTTTGCGCAACAGGGCCTTGATGCGATCGACTTCCGGCGAAACCGGGATGCGGACGCGAATCCAGTCCGGCTTCTTCGGCAGTTCGGTGGTCGGAATGATCTTCACCGGGATGCGTGCAACCTTTTCGGCGCCGCGCAGCTTGACGCCGGCTTCAACCTTGGGACGCGGGGCCGGGCGCTCGGTGACATCGAGCGTCGGGATCATGGTTTGCACTGCATCAGTAGTCATATCAGTCGATTCCGCCCGTCAGGGTCGTCTGCTCAGCATAGTCGAGGTGTTTGACGAGCTGCGCGCGCAGCCGGGCACTTACCTCGGCAAATTCAATCGATCCTGCGTGATCGCTCAGCTGGGTCATCGCCAGCCCGGCGTAGCCGCAGGGATTAATCCGTCGAAACGGTTCCAGGTTCATGTCCACGTTCAAGGCCAGGCCATGAAAGGAACAGCCGTGGCGGATCCGAAGACCCAGGGAGGCGATTTTCGCCCCGTCGACGTAGACACCCGGCGCATCGGGCTTGGCCACGGCGGTGACACCGTAACTGGCCAGCAGCTCGATCAGGCATTGCTCCATCCGGCTGACCAGATCGCGCACGCCAAACCCGAGCTTGCGCACGTCCAGCAGCAGATAAGCCACCAGTTGGCCAGGGCCGTGGTAGGTCACCTGACCACCACGGTCGACCTGCACCACCGGAATATCACCGGGAAGCAGCAGATGCTCGGCCTTGCCGGCCTGGCCCTGGGTGAACACCGCAGGGTGTTCCACCAGCCAGATCTCGTCGGCGGCATCGTTGCCGCGTTCGTTGGTGAAGCGTTGCATGGCATGCCAGACCGGCTCGTAAGCCATCTGGCCGAGCTCGCGAAAGCCCAGCACCCCGGACATCACAGCACCATGTGCACGAAACCGGTTGCCCGCAGTTCGCTGTTGATGTTGTACAGCTGATCCTGGTCGGTCGCGACGATGTGCAACTGTATGGTGGTGTATTTGCCGTTGCTGCTCTGGCGCTCATCAACACGCTCATCGTTGATCGTTGCATATTTGCGGACGATGTCGATGATTCTGTCCTTGTTACCCACGCCGGTGTCGCTGATCACCTTAACCGGGTAATCATTGGCAGGGAACTCGATCTTTGGCGCCTTTACTTCGGTATCGGTCATGGCGTAACGGCCTCGTAAGCGTAAGCCGTGGCGACGGCAAAGCCCCGCGCCGGATCAGCGCAGGGCCATGCAGGTGCACACTATCAGTTGAACAAGCCGTAGAAGAATAGACGGATGCTATCCCACATGCGGCGGAAGATACCACCCTCTTCGACGCCATCCAGAGCGATCAGATCGGCGCTGTGCACCACCTTGTCGTCCAGTTTGACTTCGACTTTACCGATCACGTCGCCCTTGGCGATTGGCGCGATCAGTTGCGGGTTCATGGTCATGCTGGCAGCGAGCTTCTTCAGCTGGCCTTTTGGCAAGGTCATGGTCAGGTCTTGCGCCAGGCCAGCCTTGACCTGGTTGGTGGAGCCTTTCCAGACCGGAGCCTGAGCCAGCTCGGTGCCCTTCTGATAGAAGGTCTGGGTTTCGAAGAAACGGAAACCGTAGGTCAGCAGCTTCTGGGTTTCGGCGGCACGGGCCACTTCGCTGTTGGTGCCGAAGACCACGGCGATCAGACGCATGCCATCACGTACGGCCGAAGACACCATGCAATAGCCGGCTTCGTCTGTGTGACCGGTTTTCAAGCCGTCAACGGTCTTGTCGCGCCACAGCAGCAGGTTGCGGTTCGGTTGCTTGATGCCGTTCCAGAAGAACTCTTTCTGCGAGTAGATCGCATAGTGAGCCGGGTCCTCGTGGATGATCGCGCGAGCCAGTACGGCCATGTCGTGAGCCGACGAGTAGTGCTCAGGGTTCGGCAGACCGGTCGGGTTCATGAAGTGGCTGTTGGTCATGCCCAGGTCGCCAACAGTTTTGTTCATCATGTCGGCGAACGCGTCTTCGCTGCCGGCGATGTGCTCGGCGAGTGCGACGCTGGCGTCGTTGCCCGACTGGATGATGATGCCGTGCAACAGGTCGCTGACAGTCACCTGCGAGCCGACCTTGATGAACATCCGCGAACCGCCGGTACGCCAGGCGTTTTCGCTGACGGTCACCGGATCGTTTTCACCGATCTGGCCACGACGGATTTCCAGAGTCGCGATGTACGCGGTCATCAGCTTGGTCAGGCTGGCCGGCGGCAGACGCTGGTCACCGTTGTTCTCGACCAGCACGTTGCCGCTGCTGGCATCCATGAGCACATAGGCCTTGGCGGCCAGTTGTGGTGGCGAAGGCATCATCTCGACCGCGAACGCGGCGGGTGAGAGAAGCAGCGGGACTAGCAGGAACAGGCGTTTGGCAAAGGTGGTGATGTTCATCCGTCTCTCGAAATCGCTAATGGAAACTTGCCCAAGGGCAAAACTAATCAAATGACTTTCTAACGAGTCATCGCGTGTTCAGTTGCTCACTCAGTCACCCTTGCCGGGCTTTTGTTCTTCAACGAGTCAACAACCTGGTTCGCCCCCCAATACCGCAGACGAACCGTCAATCAAGCTCTACGTATTACTCCGTGACCACACTCGGCGAGCCGAGATTGGCCAGGCGCACACTGTTCTGCACCTGCTGGATTTCACCCGGCGAACCGATTGGCCCCATGCGCACCCGATGCAGGGTCTGCTGATTGCGCACGATCGAGCTGATGAACACCGGAGCGTTCACCATCCCGCTGAGCTTCGATCTCAGGAGTTCTGCAGCGTCCGGGTTGGCGAACGCGCCCACCTGCAGATACTGGCCAGAGGCTGCTACAGAAGCGTTTTTTTTTGCATCGAGTTGCACGGGCACCACCGCGGCGGCGTGTTGCTGCGGCGGCGGCGTCCATTGCTCGACGGTGCCGGCCGAGGCCGTGATCACCGGGGCGCTATTCTGCGCGACTTTCGGTTCGTTGAGCATTAATGGTGCCGGACGGCCCTTGGCAGCCCACCATTGCTGCGGGTCGATGCCTTCGACCTTGACCCGCGCGGTGCCGGTTTCGGCGTAACCGAGTTTCTTGGCGGCAGCGTAGGACAAATCGATGATCCGGTCCGAATAGAACGGCCCACGGTCGTTGACTCGCAGGATCACGCTCTTGTTGTTGTCCAGGTTGGTCACCCGAACGTAACTTGGCAGTGGCAGAGTCTTGTGGGCAGCGCTCATGCCGTACAGGTCATAGACTTCGCCGTTGGCGGTGTTCTGGCCGTGGAACTTGGTGCCGTACCAGGACGCCGTGCCCGACTGCACGTAGGTCTTTGACTCCTGCAGCGGAAAGTAGGTTTTGCCCAGTACCGAGTAAGGAGCGGCCTTGTACGGGCCGGTGTGCAGGGTGGGCGTGGCGTCCGGGATACGCGAAACATCGACATCCCACCATGGCGCGCCATCCTTGTGGGCGCGGTTGATGTCCAGCCCCGGCGTCGTGCGCACAGCGGTGCTGCTGGTCTTCTGGGCCGGCGCACGGCTGGTCGAACAACTGGCGACCAGCATTGCCAACGCGGCGAATGCCATCAGCTTCAGGGGTTTATTGATAGGCAATGCCCGCATTACTTGACGCCCCGTGCTTGGACCAGCTGTTCAGACAGTTGATGTACGGCCATGGCGTACATCACGCTGCGGTTATATCGCGTGATCGCGTAAAAATTCTTCAGGCCCATCCAGTACTCGGTGCCATTGTCGCCTTCCAGGCGGAACGCAGTAACCGGCATATCATCGCGCAGCGCATCATGACTTGACCACCCCAGGGCTCGCAACTCCCCCACGGTTTTCGTCGGTTCGATACCTGTGGTCAAACCTTCGTCGACCTGGTCGCCACGGACATCGCCGCGGCTGACTACCGGTTCGCCGGCGACCCAGCCATGGTGCTTGAAGTAACTGGCAACACTGCCAATGGCATCATCCGGATTGGTCCAGATGTTGATATGGCCATCACCGTCGAAATCCACTGCATAAGCACGGAAACTGCTCGGCATGAACTGCGGCAATCCCATTGCGCCAGCGTAGGAGCCTTTGAGCGTCAACGGATCGACCTGCTCTTCGCGGGCAAGTAGCAGGAACTCACGCAACTCCTTGCGGAAAAACTCGGCACGGGGAGGATAGTCGAAACCCAGGGTCGACAAGGCATCGATCACCCTGAAATTTCCGGTATTACGGCCGAAAAAGGTTTCAACACCGATGATCGAGACAATCACCTGGGCCGGCACGCCGTATTCCTGTTCGGCACGAGCCAACACCGTTTCGTGCTGACGCCAGAAATCCACACCCCGGGCTATTCGCGCATCGGTGATGAACATCGGGCGATACTCGCTCCACTGCTTGACCCGTTCGGCAGGTTTGGAGATGGCGTCCAGAATCGACTGCTTGCGCTCGGCCTCACGGAACACACCCATCAATTGTTCACCGGCGAAACCGTAGTCGCGGGTCATTTCACCGACGAATTCGGCCACTTGGGGTGAGCCTTCGTAGTCGCCGGCCAACGCGTCCGGCATGGTGCCAAGGATGCTTACCAGGCTGACCCATGGCGCGTATCGAGTCGCCCAGCCACGCATTACTTGCATCGAAAATTTCACCTTATTCAAACCTGCGCGATCCACTTGCGATGGGTATGGATCGACATCAAAACCCCAAACGCTGACAGTAGCGTCACCAGCGAAGTTCCTCCGTAGCTAATGAACGGCAACGGCACCCCCACCACCGGCAACAGGCCACTGACCATACCGATGTTGACGAAAACATAAACAAAAAACGTCATGGTCAGGCTGCCCGCGAGCAACTTGCCGAACAATGTCTGCGCCTGGGCGGTAATCACCAGGCCGCGGCCGATCAACAGCAGGTAGATCAGCAACAGTGCGCAGATCCCCACCAGGCCGAACTCTTCACCCAATACGGCAATAATGAAGTCGGTATGGCTTTCCGGCAGGAAGTCCAGGTGCGACTGGGTGCCCAGCAACCAGCCCTTGCCGAACACACCACCAGAGCCGATGGCGGCCTTGGACTGGATGATGTTCCAGCCGGTGCCTAGCGGGTCACTTTCCGGGTCAAGGAACGTGAGGACGCGCTGCTTCTGGTAATCGTGCATAACGAAATACCACATGGCCACGGACACCGGCACGGCGGCAGCGAGCACACTGAGGATCCAGCGCCAGCGCAGCCCCCCCATGAACAGCACGAAGGCGCCCCCCGCCAGAATCAGCAATGAAGTGCCGAGGTCGGGCTGACGCACGATCAGGATGAATGGCAAGCCGATCAGGAACAGGCTCACCCCCACATGCTTGAGTTGCGGCGGCAAGGTGCGCTTGGACAGGTACCAGGCGATAGTCGCCGGCATCAGAATCTTCATGAACTCCGAAGGCTGGAAGCGGATCACCCCGGGAATGTTGATCCAGCGGGTAGCGCCCATGGCGTTGTGACCCATGATGTCGACGACTACCAGCAACAGCACGCCGATCACATAACCCACCGGGACCCAGCGGGCCATGAAGCGTGGCTCGAACTGGGCGATGACAATCATCGACACCAGACCGATGCCGAAAGAAGTGGCTTGTTTGGCCAGCAGATCCCAGCTTTTGCCACTGGCCGAATAGAGTACGAACAGGCTGCCGGCCGCCAGGGTCAGCAGCAGGATCAGCAACGGGCCGTCGATGTGCAGGCGTTGCAGCAGCGTCGCACGGCGACGCATCACATCCTCACTGGAGAGCATGCGATCGAAGTTATTCATCACGGGCGGTAGCCTCTGCACTGATAGGGCTGGCGTATTCGGGCTTCAACCGACCGTCCTGGTCCAGGAGCCAGGCATCCATGATTTGGCGCACCACTGGCGCGGCGACGCCGGAGCCGGACTCGCCGTTCTCGACCATCACCGACACCACGATTTTCGGGTCGTCGGCCGGCGCAAAACCGACGAACAGGGCGTGGTCGCGATGGCGCTCCTGAACCTTGGAACGGTCATACTTCTCACCCTGCTTGATCGCGACCACCTGGGCCGTACCCGACTTGCCGGCGATCCGGTATTGCGCGCCGATAGAGGCTTTGCGCGCCGTACCACGGGCACCATGCATAACCTGCTGCATGCCGTGGTTGACCTTGGCCCAGTCCGAGGGGTCACGCAGGATGATGTCCGGCATCGGATTCTCATCCACCGGCTTCACGCCCTCGATAGTCTTGGCCAGGTGTGGACGGTTCCAGACGCCTTTGTTGGCGACCAGAGCGGTGGCCTGGGCCAGTTGCAACGGGGTCGACTGCATATAGCCCTGGCCGATCCCCAGAATCAGCGTTTCACCCGGGAACCACGCCTGCCGGCGGGTCGCACGTTTCCATTCTCGGGACGGCATCAACCCCGGCGACTCTTCAAACATGTCCAGGGAGACTTTCTGGCCGATGCCGAATTTGGTCATGTATGCCGACAGCCGATCGATCCCCAGCTTGTGGGCCAGGTCATAGAAGTAGGTGTCGTTGGAACGCATGATCGCCGTATCGAGATCGACGAAACCGTCACCGGTGCGATTCCAGTTACGGTATTTGTGATCGTAGTTGGGCAGCATGTAGTAACCCGGGTCGAACACTCGCGACGACGCCGTCACCACGCCCGCGTCCAGACCGGCAATCGCCACCGCGGGCTTGATGGTCGAACCCGGCGGGTACAGGCCACGCAGCACGCGGTTGAACAGCGGCCGGTCGATGGAGTCGCGCAGCTCGGAATAGGCCTTGAAGCTGATGCCGGTGACGAACAGGTTCGGGTCGAAACTCGGTTGGCTGACCATCGCAAGCACTTCGCCGGTTTTCGGGTCCAGCGCTACTACCGCGCCACGACGACCACCGAGCGCAGCTTCGGCGGCTTCCTGCAATTTGATGTCCAGGCTCAGGACGATGTCCTTGCCGGGAATCGGATCGGTACGCTTGAGCACGCGCAGTACGCGGCCCCTGGCGTTGGTCTCGACTTCCTCGTAACCCACCTGGCCGTGCAATTCAGGCTCGTAGAAACGCTCGATGCCGGTTTTGCCGATGTGGTGGGTGCCGCTGTAATTGACCGGGTCCAGCGACTTGAGCTCTTTCTCGTTGATCCGCCCCATGTAGCCCACCGAGTGAGCAAAGTGCGCCCCCTGGGGATAGTGACGAACCAACTGCGCGACCACTTCCACGCCCGGCAGGCGGAACTGGTTAACGGCGATCCGGGCGATCTGCTCTTCGCTCAGCTCAAACAGGATCGGCACCGGCTCGAACGGCCGGCGCCCCTGACGCATGCGCTTCTCGAAGATCACCCGGTCCTCGGGCGTCAGTTCCAGCACTTCGACGATCACGTCGAGCACCTGCTGCCAGTCGCCGGAACGCTCGCGGGTCATGCTCAGGCTGAAACTCGGCCGGTTATCGGCAATCACCACGCCGTTGCGGTCGAAAATCAGCCCGCGAGTCGGCGGAATCGGCTGCACGTGGACGCGGTTGTTTTCCGACAGGGTCGAGTGGTACTCGTACTGGATCACCTGCAGGAAATACAGGCGCGCGATCAGCACCGCAATCAGCGCCACCACTGCAATGGCCCCGAACACGACGCGACCACGCACCAGACGGGCGTCTTTTTCGTGGTCCTTGATGCGGATCGGCTGGGACATGAGGGCAGAACTACTTGTGGTAAGGGTGACCGGACAGCACGGTCCAGGCACGGTACATCTGTTCGCCGATCAGGATCCGCACCAGCGGGTGCGGCAAGGTCAGCGGCGACAACGACCAGCGCTGGTCAGCCCGGGCACAGACTTCCGGCGCCAGCCCTTCGGGGCCACCGACCATGAAGTTGACAGTGCGCGAGTCCAGCCGCCAGCGATCGAGCTCGACCGCCAGTTGCTCGGTACTCCAGGGCTTGCCATGGACTTCGAGAGTGACAATCCGCTCGTTCGGCCCGACCTTGGCCAGCATGGCTTCGCCTTCCTGACGGATGAAACGGGCCACGTCGGCGTTCTTGCCACGGGTATTGAGCGGAATTTCCACCAGTTCCAGCGCCAGCTCGGACGGAAGACGCTTGGCATATTCATGCCAGCCTTCTTCCACCCACTTGGGCATGCGTGAACCGACGGCGATCAGTCGCAGTCGCACGGCGGTCCCTTATTCCTGGTCTTTGTTGAGCTTGTTGAAGTGCTCGTGACCAACTTCAGGGCTGTGGTGCTTGCCATCGGCCGCACGGCTCTGCTCGGCACCTTTCCACAGGCGCTCCAGGTCGTAGAACTGACGGGCGTTGGAGGTCATCATGTGAACGATCACGTCGTCCATGTCCAACAGCACCCAGTCGCTGTCGCCCTTGCCTTCTTCACCCAACGGCTTGATACCCAGGGCTTTGACGGCCTCGCGAACCTTGTCCAGCATCGCGCCGATCTGGCGGTTGGAGGTACCGGTGGCGATGATCATGTAGTCAGTGATGCTCTGCTTGTCGCGAACATCAATCACCAGCACATCCTGGGCCTTGACGTCTTCAAGGGCGGCTACGGCGATCTTGACCAGCTCGTCGCCTTTAGGCGGCTCGGCGGCGAGGACCTTTTCCGGCAGCGGGGCACTCTTGAATGTGCCTTTGCGTTTTACTTTGCTTTCGTTGTTGCTCGTCATATAAAACTCGTTTTGCTCGTTTGTTCGGGCGCTTCAATACACGTTGTTGCCACGTGCCTTGAGGCACTCCTATTCAGTTCGACGCACGGTAGAGTCCGTGCGCATCGATGTAGGCCAGGACCGCGTCGGGCACCAGGAAACGTACCGACTTACCGCTGGCCAGCAGTTGACGGATCTGGGTGGCGGATACCGCGAGCGGTGTCTGCCAGACGAATGCAATCTGTCCGCTCGGCCCTTTGAGGGCCAGCGGGTCGCTCACCGAGCGCGCTGCCAGCAGGTTGCGCAAGGCATCCGGCGGTTCGCTGTCGGCATCCGGGCGTTGCAACACCAGGATATGGCAATGCTGGAGCAACTCTTCCCAGCGGTGCCAAGTGGGCAGGCCGCAAAAAGCGTCCCAGCCCAAAAGCAGAAAAACCTGGTCGGATACGGCCAGTTCGGCGCGCATCAGTTCCAGGGTATCAATGGTGTAGGACGGTTTGTCCCGCTGCAATTCGCGGGCATCCACCACCAACGGCGCCACACCGGCCACCGCGCACTCGACCATCGCCAGACGGTCTTTTGCCGACACCTGCGGCTTGTCCCGATGGGGTGGCCTGGCACTGGGTGTCAGGCGCAACTCATCGAGCGCAAGTGTTTCGGCGACTTCCAGCGCACCGCGCAAATGGCCGATGTGCACCGGGTCGAACGTTCCGCCCAGCACACCAATGCGGCGAGGGGCTGGCTCGCTGACGGTGACCGGGGCTGACGGGTCGAAGTCGCCCAAGTCAGACCGGCTCCTGTCCGCGCAACTGCCCGTCGCCGACCACGATGTACTTCTCGCAGGTCAGTCCCTCGAGGCCCACCGGGCCGCGGGCGTGCAGCTTATCAGTAGAAATGCCGATCTCGGCACCCAATCCGTATTCGAAGCCATCTGCGAAGCATGTCGGGGTATTGATCATCACCGACGAGGAGTCGACTTCAGCCACGAAACGCCGGGTGTCGCCCTGGTGTTCGCTGACAATCGAATCGGTGTGATGGGAACCGTAATGATTGATGTGCTCGATGGCCTGTCCCAGTCCGTCGACCACACGGATCGACAAAATCGCCGCCAGGTACTCGGTGCTCCAGTCTTCTTCGGTAGCGGCCACGGCATCGATGATTGCCCGGGTACGCTCGCAACCGCGCAGCTCAACGCCTTTTTCGCGGAACTGTGCCGCCATCGCCGGCAGGAACTCCCTGGCGACGGTTTGATCGACCAGCAGCGTTTCCATGGCACCGCAGATGCCATAACGGTAAGTCTTGGCATTGAACGCGATGCGCTGTGCCTTGGCCAGATCGGCGTGTTCACTCACGTAAACGTGGCAGATGCCGTCCAGGTGCTTGATCACCGGGACACGGGCATCACGGCTGACGCGTTCGATCAGGCCACGACCGCCGCGCGGCACGATGACATCAACGTATTCAGGCATGGTGATCAGCGCGCCGACGGCAGCGCGATCGGTGGTTTCGACCACCTGCACCACCGCGGCCGGCAGATCGGCCTCGGCCAGGCCACGCTGAATGCAGGCGGCGATGGCACGATTGGAATGAATGGCCTCGGAACCGCCACGCAAGATGGTCGCGTTACCGGACTTCAGGCACAGACTGGCCGCATCGATGGTCACGTTCGGTCGCGACTCGTAGATGATTCCGATCACGCCCAGTGGCACGCGCATCTTGCCGACCTGAATTCCGGACGGACGGAAGCTCATGTCACGGATAGCGCCGACCGGGTCCGGCAGGGCTGCCACCTGACGCAGGCCGACGATCATGCCGTCGATACGCGCCGGGGTCAGAGCCAGGCGCTCAAGCAGGGCCGGCTCAAGACCATTGGCGCGACCGGCAGCCAAATCCTGTTCATTGGCCGCCGTCAGCTCGGCGCGGGCAGCGTCCAGCGCGTTGGCGGCGGCCTGCAGGGCGCGGTTTTTCTGCGCGGTACTGGCACGGCCGATCACGCGGGAAGCTTCGCGGGCAGCGCGACCCAGGCGGGTCATGTAGTCAAGAACGGACTCAGTCATGGTCTGGCGTGGTCTTTGATTAGGTCTTGGTAAAGAGTAAAGCGACAGATTATAGCTGTCGCGCCCACCGACTAACAGCGGTGACGGGCGGATGGTCGAAATGGAGGGCAAATTGCCGATGTTCAGCCGGGATTAAGCTGCAAATTGTTATCATCACGACTCATTCAGCCCTGACAAATGCCGGTCATCATGTCCAATCTGACTGTTCGAGCGTCCACCGCGAGCCTGCCCACGGGCCTCCCGGACGCGTTTTTCGACCGTGACGCGCAAGTTCTGGCCCGGGATTTACTGGGCAAAGTCATTCGCCATCGAGTGGGCGACCTGTGGCTCAGCGCCCGAATTATCGAGACCGAGGCCTACTACTGCGCGGAAAAGGGCAGCCACGCATCCCTCGGCTACACAGAAAAGCGTAAGGCTTTGTTTCTGGATGGCGGCCACATCTATATGTATTACGCTCGGGGCGGCGACTCACTGAACTTCAGTGCTCAAGGGCCGGGAAACGCGGTACTGATCAAATCCGCCTACCCGTGGGTCGATCAATTGAGCGGGCCGGCCAGCCTGGCGCAGATGCTACTGAACAATCCCGATTCCCAGGACCACCCTCGCCCGTCACAAAAACTCTGTGCCGGGCAAACCCTGCTCTGCAAGGCGCTGGGCCTGAAAGTGCCGGTATGGGACGCCAAACGCTTCGACCATGAAGTGCTGCTGGTAGAACACGTAGGGCAAACGCCCGCCCACATCATCCAGACCACGCGTCTGGGCATTCCCCACGGGCGCGATGAACACCTGATGTACCGCTTCGTCGATGCGACCTACGCGGCTTATTGCACGCGCAACCCGCTACGACGGGGACAGATCGAAGGTCGCGATTATTTTGTGCTGTCCTGAGACTGATCCGGTTTTTGAAACCGAAGGAATCCCCTGCAGGAGCGAGTCTGCTCGCGATGAGGTCAGCACAATCAACATCACTGTTGACTCAAAGTGCGCTATCGCGAGCAGGCTCGCGCCTACAAGTAGAAAATTGAACATTTGATGGAGTGGTTTTTATGGGCCCATGGCTCGATAGCGTGACCGGATGGTTGGCGGCCAACCCGCAATGGCTGGCGGCAGCGGTATTCATCGTGGCCTTTGTGGAATGCCTGGCGATTGCCGGACTGATCGTTCCCGGCACGGTGCTGCTGTTCGCCGTGGCGGTACTGGCAGGCAGTGGCGCGCTGACACTCGGTGAGACGCTCTTGCTGGGTTTCATCGCCGGGGTGCTGGGCGACGTCATTTCGTATTTTCTGGGACGGCACTTCCATCAGAACATCCGGCGCCTGCCGGGCTTGCGCCATCATCCGGAATGGATCGCCGGAGCCGAGTCATACTTCCAGCGCTACGGCATCGCCAGCCTGCTGGTTGGGCGCTTTATCGGCCCCTTGCGGCCAATGCTGCCGATGGTGGCCGGAATGTGCGACATGCCTTTCCCGCGTTTCTTCGCTGTCAGCCTGTTGGCTGGCGCGGGTTGGTCGTTGGCTTATCTGATGCCTGGCTGGGCCACGGGCGCGGCAATCCGCTTGCCATTGCCCGAAGGCTTCTGGCTCCAGGCCGGGGTTGTTGTCGGCAGCATTGCTGTGATGGTCGGTTTGAGCGCAACCAGTAGCCTGCGCCGGCATCGCAATGCCACGATGTTCATCACCGGCATGAGTTTTCTGATTCTGGCAGGGTTGTTTATCGGCTATTCGCATCTGAGCGCGTTCGATCAGGGCGTGATGACACTGGTGCAAGAGCATCGCAATTCGATGCTCGATGAAGTAGCCGTAGTCTTCACACTGATCGGCGAATTCCGCAACATGCTGGCGTTCAGTGCTTTGTTCGTAGTGCTACTGGTGATCGCCAGGCAATGGCCGCAAGCGATCTTCGCCTCCAGCACCTTGCTCTGCACGGCACTGGCCAACACCGCGACCAAACACTTCTTCGCTCGCGTACGTCCGGAAGTCCTGAGCGATCCACTGACCAGTTACAGCATGCCAAGTGGTCACGCTTCGGGTTCTTTCGCGCTGTTTCTAACCCTCGCCGTACTTGCCGGGCGTGGACAACCGCCACGGATGCGATTGACCTGGTTACTACTGGGTTGCATACCAGCCTTGGCGATTGCCCTCTCCAGGGTTTACCTAGGCGCGCATTGGCCGACGGATGTATTGGCTGGTGCAATGCTGGCAGCCTGCGTCTGCGCAGCCAGCCTCTGGCTGAGTCAACGTCAGGCACCACTGAACGCAATGCCGACCAAGGTCTGGTGGCTCCTGCTACCGGCGTTGGTGGCCCTGTTCGGCTTCTTCGTATTGCGGCATTTGCCCCATACGATGTTGCGGTATGCCTACTAAAAAGAGTGCAGTTTTATCTCGGCCTCTCATAAAAAAAGAACCCCGCGAAATATGACGGGGTTCTTTTTGAACGCGTTCAACTATTTGCAATCAGGCACGTTGACGTTTACGCATTTCCAGAATCAGTGCATCAGCGAGCCGGCCTGCTGCGATTGCAGTATCTTCGAAAGATTGACCCAGACTTGCATGCTTGAGCAGGTAACCTACAGCGGCCGCTTCCCATGCTGCGCGCTCATTGGAGAAAATAGTCATCACTGAAATCCTTTTGATATTTTGGAATAACCCGCTTCATGCGGGCAATCCCAAACTAATCAAAACACCGCCCCCCCAGCAATGCTGGCAATCGTGTGCAATGTTTGCCAAATGCTGCTCAGGCAAACAACTCCCCCTGCAACTCATCCAACAACGCCTGAATCGCATCCAGTCGTTGCTGCGGATCATCAAGTTGCAGCAGATCGATCTTGTCCAGTTCCGCGAAAGGCAACAGGTACGCCAATTGATTGGCCAGTGATTGTTGCCCGGTCGCCTCAGTGCCCATGTTCAACGCTTCGACCATCGGGTGTTCCGCCAGGGCCTTGAGCAATGCAACCAGATCCGCGTCCTCATCCTGCAACGGCTGCTCGGGTTCGTCTTCCAGCCACTCGACCTCGGCGACGGTCAACTGATCGCGCTGGACTTCCGTTCGTAATACATGGAAACGCCGTCCGCCCTGAACCCGAATCCCCAGCAGGCCGTTGTCCTGTTGCTTGAAATCGGTGATCAGCGCCTCACACCCGACCAAGGCGTAACCAGCCGGGGCGATCCCGACTTCCTCACCTTCGAGGATGCACACCACGCCGAACCCGCCGCCCTGCTTCATGCAGCGGCCGATCATGTCCAGATAGCGCGCCTCGAAGATCTGCAAGTCGAGGATGCAGCCTGGAAACAGCACTGTATTGAGCGGAAAAAGCGGCAGACTCATAGACATTTCCTTACACCACCATCGACACCGCCAGCGGCAGGAGCACCGCCGTGGCCACGCCCATCAAACTCATCGCCAGCGCCGCGAAGGCACCACACTCTTCACTTTCCTGCATCGCCACTGCCGTGCCGACCGCATGGGCCGTCATGCCCAGTGCCATGCCCCTGGCTTCCGGGCTATGCACGCCCAGCCGGGTCAACAACGCCGGGCCGAAGATTGCACCGATCACACCCGTAATCAAGACGAACACCGCTGCCAGCGCTGCGACACCACCGATCTGCTCGGCCACCAACATAGCGATAGGCGAAGTCACCGATTTCGGCGCCATGGTCATCAGGATCATATGCTCGGCACCGAACGACCAGCCCAGTAACACGCCCATCCCCGTGGCCACCACCCCACCTATCACCAGCGTAGTAAATATCGGCCAGAACAACTGCCGAATCCGTCGCAGGTTGAGATAAAGCGGCACCGCCAGCGCGACAGTGGCCGGGCCGAGCAGGATGCTGAGAATCTCGGTGCTCTTTCGGTACTCGGCATAGGTCAGGCCGCAGCCCACCAGCACGCCGATCACCAACAACATGGAGACCAACACCGGCTGCAAAAAGATCCAGCGGGTTTTCTCGAATGCCGCCAGGACGAGTTGATAGGCGCCAAGAGTAATGCCGATACCAAACAGGGGATGGTGAATCACCGACGCCCAGGCGCCGTGCCAGTCGAAGATCATTGGCTGTCCTCGGAGTGAGCGTGCCCCTTGACCATACGCTGCATCAGCACCCCGGCGAAGGCCATGGAAAGCAGCAGCGACAATACCAGCGCACCGACAATGGCCCAGAAATCCGCCGCGATGTCAGTGGCGTAGACCATCACGCCCACTGCCGGCGGCACCAGCAACAGCGGCAGGTAACGCAACAGGCTACTGGCCGCCAGGTTCAGCGGCTCGCCGACCTGCCCGCGACAGATGAGGTACACCAGCAACAGCAGCAACCCCACAATCGGCCCCGGCAGCACCGGCAAGAACAAATGATTGAGCGCAGTGCCGAGCAATTGGAACAGCACCAGCCACGTCAGGCCCCGTAACAGCATCAAAGTACTCCCGCAAAATCCGTCACCCGCATTGGCCGGGCATTATAAGCATGCTCGCGCTATAGACCGGCATTCGCCAAAAGCATTGTCAGTTGACCGCTGCGTTCGGCCATGTTGATCTAAAGTAGTAAGCCGGGAGGTCAGATCCCCGCAAGCCAAAACTATAAAACCGATGAACCCAAGGAGAGTCTCAATGCCCTATGTTCCAGTTGCGGAGCTCAAAGATTATGTCGGTAAGGAACTTGGACGTTCCGAATGGCTCACGATCGATCAGGACCGCATCAACCTGTTCGCCGAAGCCACGGGGGATTTTCAGTTCATCCACGTCGACCCGATCAAGGCCGCACAAACGCCATTTGGCAGTACCATCGCTCACGGCTTCCTGTCGTTGTCGCTGATCCCGAAATTGATGGAAGACATCCTCGTTATGCCCGAAGGCTTGAAGATGGTGGTCAACTACGGACTCGACAGCGTGCGCTTCATCCAGCCGGTCAAAGTCAATTCGAAAGTACGCCTGAAAGTCGACCTGACCGAAGTCATAGAGAAGAAACCCGGCCAATGGCTGCTCAAGGCCACCACCACCCTGGAAATCGAAGGCTCGGACAAACCGGCGTACATCGCCGAACCCCTGTCTCTGTGCTTCGTATAAACCTTGCCGGATGCGAAGCAGCTCATGCTGTTTCGCGCCCTCACGCGGTACCTCACCCTATATTAAGGACACATAGCTGCGGCATACTCCCTCGCCTAATTGCCCGGAATCCGCTATGCGCCCACTTGCACTCCTTGCCTTGACCTTGATGCTCACCGCTTGCGGCGACGGCGAATCACCATTTCCTCCTGACGCCCGCCTGCCGGACGGCGGACGCTATCGTGGTGACCTGGTCAATGGCTTGCTGCAAGGCAAGGGGCGTATCGACTACCCGAACGGCAGCTGGTACGCCGGCGAATTCGACAAGGGCCAGTGGCAGGGCCAGGGCGAATGGCATGGCAGCAATGGCGAAGTCTATCGCGGTCAGTTCAATCAGGGACTGTTCGACGGCCAGGGAACATTGACCACCAACGCCAGCAGCTACAGTGGCGGCTTCAAGGCCGGCCGGCGCAACGGCGAAGGTACCCTCAAAGAAAACGGCATGATCTATCGTGGAGAGTTCAAGGCCGATCAATACGCAGGCCTGGGTCGCCTCGAACTCGAAGACGGCAGCTCCTATCAAGGCCAATTCGCCCACGGCAAGCCCAATGGCGAAGGCCAGCGCGGCGACGGCAACGGCAATCAGTTCACCGGGCACTTCGTCGACGGCCAGCTGGAAGGCAACGGGACTTTCAACAGCGCCGACGGCGACATCTATGTCGGCAGCTTCAAGAACAATCAACTGCACGGCAAGGGCCGCTACGAAAACGCCGACGGCGATGTCTGGCTGGGACAGTTCAAGGAAGGCTCGCTGAACGGCAAGGGCGAGTTGATCGGCACTGACGGTAGCCACTACATCGGCCAGTTCAATGACTGGCGTTTTTCCGGCCAGGGCCGCCTGAACCTGTCCGACGGCAGCTTTTACACTGGCCAGTTCGACAACGACAGTTACCAAGGGCGCGGCACATTGGTGCTGACCGATGGCACCGTGCTCAGCGGCACATGGATCAACGGCCAGCGCGTACGCGACGCCGAGGGCAAATTATTGCCCGACACCCTGGAGCTCGGCCTGCTTGCCCAGGGCCGCCTGCTCGACGCAGCGCTGGCCAACGTTCCACACTCGACGCCGGCGGTGGAGCTGTATTCGTTGACCCTGGGGGGGGATGGCAAGCAAAGCGTGTTTCTGCGCGAATCCGACTACGTCGCCAACATGCTCACCACCCGTTTTGGCACCCTTGGCCAGATCCGTCTGGTGAACCATCGTGACCACCTCGCCGACCGTCCGATGGCTACCCGGGAAAACCTGCGCCGGGCGGCCCTGACGCTGGCCGAGCGCAGCGGTCCCGAAGACCTGATTTTCATCTACCTGACCAGCCACGGCACCAATGAACACGAACTGGTGCTTGACCAGCCACGCATGGAATTGGCCGATCTGCCAGCTGACGAATTGGCCGCTGTTCTCGCCCCCCTGAAAAACCGCGACAAGATCATCGTGATTTCGTCCTGCTACTCCGGCGGTTTCATTCCCGCCCTCAAGGATGAACGGACCCTGATCATGACGGCCTCGCGGGCCGACCGAGTGTCCTTCGGTTGCTCAGAGGAAGCCAACTTCACTTATTTCGGAAATGCCCTGTTCGCCCAGGCCCTGAACCAGACCGATGACCTGGAGCAAGCCTTCAAACTGACCAAGGCCACTGTCGCCGAACGTGAACTGACGGACGGTTTCGAAGCGTCCGAACCACAGATCTGGGCACCGAAAACCGTCCTCTCGCATTGGCAACTCCTGCGCAAACAGCAGGCACGAAAAGCGCTGCAAAGTTCGTCCGTCGAAAGCAAGGATGCAAACAGCAACTAAGCTGAATAGTATCAAGGGAGAAACACTATGTACTTGACGCCTCAGCACGTATTGCTTGCCGGAGCCACCGGCCTGACCGGTGAACATCTGCTTGATCGCCTGCTTAACGAGCCGACGATTACACGGGTATTGGCCCCCTCACGCAGGCCATTGGCCGAGCACCCGCACCTTGAAAACCCCGTCGGCGACCCGGCGGAGTTTCTGCCGCAGTTGAACGGCCGTGTCGACATCGCCTACTGCTGCCTGGGCACCACTATCAAACAGGCAGGCTCGGAACAGGCGTTCCGCGCGGTGGACCTGGACATGGTCGTGGCCTTTGCCAAACGCGCACGGGAGATGGGCGCACGGCACCTGATAGTGATCAGTGCCCTGGGAGCCGATCGCAGATCCTCGATTCTCTACAACCGGGTCAAAGGCGAGATGGAGTACGCACTGCGCGCGCAGAACTGGCCGCAGCTGACCATCTGCCGCCCTTCGCTGTTGCTGGGTGATCGCACCGAGCCGCGACTGGGCGAGAAAGTCGCCGGCCCGTTGTCTCGGCTGATACCTGGCAAATACCATGGTATCGAAGCCTGCCAACTCGCTCGCGCGATGTGGCGCCTGGCTCTGGAAGAGCAGGACGGGGTCAGGATTGTCGAGTCGGATGAGCTGAGGAAGTTGGGCAAGTAAACCGCGAACCTGTGGCGAGGGAGCAAGCCCCCTCGCTACAACCCTCTCTTACAATCCACCCGTCGCCTGAAAACTCACCCCTATCACCGTCAGCAACGACAGCGGCAACAGCAGCGTGTCGAGCAACGCACTGGCCGGCAGATCAACACCCGGATAGCTCGGTGCTTCGGCGCCGAATCGGTCCATCGCACAGCACCCACCGTTCATTGCGTACAAATCCAGGCGAGTCCCGGCGTACACCACCGGCGCGCCCGGCTTGGCCGCATCGAGGGTGCGCGCCGTGGCGCACCCGGCCAATTGCAGCGCCAGCACCATCACCAGCAGCTTATTCATCGCTGGTCAGATGATGCTCGCCCCAGCGTGGCAACATGTCCTGAGGAATATTGAGCAGGTTAAGGATCCGCGCCACGACAAAGTCGATCAGGTCATCGATGGTTTGCGGTTGATGATAAAAGCCCGGCGATGCCGGCAGAATCGTCACGCCCATGTTCGACAACTTGAGCATGTTCTCCAGATGGATGCTCGAATACGGTGCTTCACGGGGTACCAGGATCAACTGCCGACGTTCTTTGAGCGTCACGTCGGCGGCACGCTCGATCAGGTTGTTGCAGGCACCGGTGGCAATAGCCGACAGAGTGCCGGTGGAACACGGCACCACCACCATCGCCGCCGGCGAACCGGAGCCCGAAGCCACTGGCGACATCCAGTCTTCCTTGCCATACACGCGAATCTGCCCGGCGGCAGCCCCCGTGTATTCGGTGAGGAACGCCTGCATCATTTGCGGCTTGGCCGGCAGCGTGACGTCGGTTTCGGTTGCCATCACCAATTGCGCCGCCTTGGAAATCAGGAAGTGCACTTCACGATCTTCCCGCACCAGGCAGTCGAGCAGGCGCAAACCGTACTGAGCACCGGAAGCGCCGGTCATCGCCAAGGTGATGCGGTCCGGGCCGTTGTTCATTTAAGCGCCTCGGCGAGTTTGCCGTGCAGGCCGCCGAAGCCGCCGTTGCTCATGATCACCACGTGAGTGCCTGGTTGCGCCTGACTCTTCACGCGTTCGATGATGCCTTCCAGGGAGTCGCTGACAATCGACGGCACGGTACACAGCGCCGCCGTGGCCGCCAGGTCCCAACCGAGGTTGGCCGGGGCGTACCAGATCACCTGATCGGCATCGATCACGCTTTCCGGCAATCCGTCGCGATGCGCGCCAAGCTTCATGGAATTGGAGCGCGGCTCGATGATCGCAATCAATGGCGCATCGCCGATGCGTTTGCGCAGGCCATCCAGCGTGGTGGCAATGGCGGTCGGGTGGTGAGCGAAGTCGTCATAAATGGTGACGCCACCCACTTCCGCGACTTTTTCCATCCGGCGCTTCACGCTTTTGAAGGCGCTCAACGCGGCGATGCCCATGGACGGCACGACGCCGACGTGGCGCGCCGCGGCCAAGGTAGCCAGTGCGTTGGCGACGTTGTGCTGACCGGTCATGTCCCACTCGACCACGCCTTGGGAAACACCTTCAAACATCACTTCGAAGGCCGAGCCGTCTTCGCTGAGCAACTTGACCTGCCACTGGCCGCCGGCACCCGTGGTCTGCACCGGAGTCCAGCAGCCCATCTCGATGACACGCTGCAGCGCCGGCTCGGTGGTCGGATGAATCACCAGGCCTTCGCTCGGAATGGTCCGCACCAAGTGATGGAACTGCCGCTCGATGGCCGGCAGGTCCGGGAAGATGTCCGCGTGATCGAATTCGAGATTGTTCAGGATTGCCGTGCGCGGGCGGTAGTGCACGAACTTGGAGCGCTTGTCGAAAAAGGCGCTGTCGTATTCGTCGGCTTCGATGACGAAGAACGGCGTGCCACCCAGGCGCGCCGACACCGAGAAATTCTGCGGCACGCCACCGATCAGGAAGCCCGGACTCATGCCCGCGTGTTCCAGCACCCAGGCCAACATGCTGCTGGTGGTGGTCTTGCCGTGCGTACCGGCAACCGCCAGTACCCAGCGACCTTGCAGCACGTGATCGGCCAGCCATTGTGGGCCGGAGACGTAGGGCAGGCCTTTGTTCAGCACGTACTCCACAGCCGGGTTGCCCCGGGACATGGCGTTGCCGATCACCACCAGATCAGGGGCCGGATCGAGTTGCGCCGGGTCGTAGCCTTGGGTCAATTCAATACCCTGGGCTTCCAGTTGAGTGCTCATCGGCGGATAGACGTTGGCATCGGAGCCCGTCACGTGATGGCCCAGCTCTTTGGCCAGAACCGCCATTGACCCCATGAAAGTGCCGCAGATACCAAGAATATGAATGTGCATAGTCGACCTCGTAAAACTTGGTCGCAGGTTAGCTTAGGGAGGGGAAAATCGCACCTGATGTTTCAGAGTTGAGTACGCCTTCGTCGGAACGCCGCCCGGAGCAAGCCCGCTCCCACGGGGACCGCGTGTACCCTGTGGACGCGGACTTGCTCGCGAAGGGTGCGACGCGGTTTACCGGGCGATACCGTGCTTGCGCAGCTTGCGATAAAGGGTATTGCGACTGACGCCCAGTTGCTCCGCTGTATGCGTCATATGCCAGCGCGTCTGCTCCAGCGCACTGAGTAACGCGAGCCGCTCGGCATCTTCCAGCGGATGCTCCGGCACCACTTCCATCGCCTGCACTACCGGCCGCGCCTGGCGAATCATCGCCGGTAAATCCTCCAGGCCAATCCGCCCGTCATCACACAGTGCTGCCAACGTACGCAACACATTTCGCAACTGCCGCACGTTACCCGGCCAGGCGAACCCCAATAAGGCCTCACGCGCCGGCCCGTCGATCGATACGGTTTCTCCGCCCGCCTCCTCGGCCAGCAAAAAATCGAGCAATCGGGATTTGTCGCTACGATCACGCAAGGCCGGCAACGCGACTTCCAACCCGTTGAGCCGGTAATACAAATCCTCACGGAAGCTGCCGTCCTGCACACGATCCAGCAACTTACGGTGAGTGGCACTGATGATCCGCACATTCACCGATTCCGGCTCGCCGCCGATCGGTACCACTTGCCGGTCCTCGAGCACCCTCAGCAAGCGCGTCTGCAAGGCCAGTGGCATGTCACCAATTTCATCGAGGAACAAGGTCCCGCCATCGGCTTGTTGCAACTTGCCGCGCATACCCTCCTTGCGTGCACCGGTAAAGCTGCCGCCGCGATATCCGAACAGCTCGCTTTCGATAAGGCTTTCGGGAATGGCAGCGCAATTGAGGGCGACAAAAGCTCTCTCCGCCCGCTGACTGGCGTGGTGCACCGCTTTGGCAAAGGCCTCCTTGCCGGACCCTGTTTCGCCGTTGATCAGCAGCGGTACGTCCCGCTCGTAGACGCGCAAGGCTTTGCGGAAGTCCGCCTGCAACGTCGCGTCATCCAGGCAAATGCCCGACAGACGCGGTGCTTGCGCAACCTTGGCCGCTGGCACCAACGGAGTTGGCAGCGGCCGCCGTGCCTCACCGCGCAATACCGCAAACAGCTTGCGACCATCACGGGTGCGTAACGGCCAACTGGCGGCGGCATTGGTGCTTGCGCGACCGAGCAACTCATCGAGCGAACAATCAAAAAACGCCTCCACCGGTTTACCCAGCAAGCCGCCGCGAATATGTCCCAGCAGGTTCAGCGCACTCTGGTTGACCGCGCAAATGCGCCCTTCCCCGTCGAACGCCAGCAGCCCTTCGCTGAACAAACCGACGGACTCGGCTTGCAAGTGAAAACGCAACAACCATTGGTTGTCGAAGCAACGCAGGAAGTAGCAGCTCTCGATCATCTTCGCCGACAGGTTGACCAGTGCCATGGTGTGGAACTGGCTTTGCCGCGACACATCGCGCCGCGCCGACGACACGTCGAGCACCGCCAGCAATTCGCCATGGGGATCGAAGACCGGGCTCGCCGAGCAGGTCAGGCCGGTGTGGCGGCCGCGAAAGTGTTCGTCCTGATGGATGGTCAGCGACTGACGCTCCACCAGACAGGTGCCGATACCGTTAGTGCCTTCGCAGGCCTCGCTCCAGTCGGCCCCGAGCCAAAGGCCCGCGCGCTCGAAGATCTGTCGTTCGGCGGGCGCGGTGACGCAGTTGAGGATCACACCGCGGGCGTCGGTCAGCAGCACTGCATGGCCGGCGCCGGAGAGCTGTTGATGCAGGCTGGTCATTTCATTGCCGGCGATGTGCAGCACTTGCTGCAAGCGCTCGCGGCTTTCCAGGACACGACCATGTTCCAGCACCGTCGGCGCGATGCTCAGGGCCGGATCGAGATGATAGTCCTCAAGGCAGCGCAGCCAGGAACGGGCGATGGACGGATCGCTACCCGGACCGTGCAGGTGGGTCTTGCCCTGGGTCACCGTCAATACTTGCTGGGCATGGCGACTCAAATGGTTGTCTTGCATTTCTTATTATTCTCCCCGGGGCTCGGCGACCCGTGCATGAGGTGATGCCGAGCATCCTCCAGCCCGGCCCGCATTGCAATGCCTGCAAGACCGGCTGGTCACAAGCTGTGCCACAAAGGGTACAAAGTGTCACCCAGGCTGTACCGAAAGCGTCACAGGCGCTACCCGCCCGTCCGACAAAAACCTCGCAAGGCCTTGATTTACCTGACATGCAAGGCACTGGCCCGCCCCTTGCTCTACGCTTAAAGCAAGCGCACATGCGCGACTCCCTATAAGCACAAAAGCAAGGAGAGACCACCATGCGTTACGCTCACCCCGGTACTGAAGGCGCTATCGTTTCGTTCAAAGCCAAATACGGTAACTACATCGGCGGCGAGTTCGTCGCGCCTGTCAAAGGTCAGTACTTCACCAATACCTCGCCAGTGAATGGCCAACCGATTGCCGAATTCCCCCGCTCCACGGCCGAAGACATCGACAAGGCCCTGGACGCTGCCCACGCGGCGGCCGATGCCTGGGGCGCCACGTCCG
This sequence comes from Pseudomonas sp. EU05-FHT14B02, assembly GCF_058791055.1. Lineage (NCBI taxonomy): Bacteria > Pseudomonadati > Pseudomonadota > Gammaproteobacteria > Pseudomonadales > Pseudomonadaceae > Pseudomonas > Pseudomonas sp. EU05-FHT14B02. Next base: position 158,136 of record NZ_JBYTDD010000004.1, read on the forward strand.
CCCAGGCACGTTCGCTGGTGCTGCTGAAAATCGCCGACCGCATCGAACAGAACCTGGAACTGCTGGCGATCACCGAATCCTGGGACAACGGCAAAGCCGTTCGCGAAACCCTCAACGCCGACATCCCTCTGGCCGCCGACCACTTCCGCTACTTCGCCGGTTGCATCCGCGCCCAGGAAGGCAGCGCCGCCGAAATCGACGGCAACACCGTGGCCTATCACATCCATGAACCGCTGGGCGTGGTCGGGCAGATCATTCCGTGGAACTTCCCGATCCTGATGGCCGCCTGGAAACTCGCCCCGGCACTGGCTGCCGGCAACTGCGTGGTACTCAAACCCGCCGAGCAAACCCCGCTAGGCATCACCGTGCTGGTCGAACTGATCGGCGACCTGCTGCCACCGGGCGTGCTGAACATCGTGCAAGGCTTCGGCAAAGAAGCCGGCGAAGCCCTGGCCACCAGCAAACGCATCGCCAAGATTGCCTTCACCGGCTCGACCCCGGTCGGCTCGCACATCATGAAATGCGCGGCCGAAAACATCATTCCGTCCACCGTGGAGCTGGGTGGCAAGTCGCCGAACATCTTCTTCGAAGACATCATGAAAGCCGAACCATCCTTCATCGAGAAGGCCGCCGAAGGCCTGGTGCTGGCATTCTTCAACCAGGGCGAAGTCTGCACCTGCCCTTCCCGGGCGCTGGTGCAAGAGTCGATCTACGACGAGTTCATGGCCGTCGTGATGAAAAAAGTCCTGCAAATCAAACGTGGCGACCCGCTGGACACCGACACCATGGTCGGCGCCCAGGCGTCCGAACAGCAATTCGACAAAATCCTTTCGTACCTGGAAATCGCCAAGGGCGAAGGCGCCGAGTTGCTGACCGGCGGCAAGGTGGAAAAACTCGAGGGCAACCTGGCGAGCGGATACTACATCCAGCCGACGCTGCTCAAGGGCACCAACAAAATGCGCGTGTTCCAGGAGGAAATCTTTGGCCCGGTGGTGAGCATCACCACCTTCAAGGACGAAGCCGAAGCCCTGGCCATCGCCAACGACACCGAGTTCGGCCTGGGCGCCGGCCTCTGGACCCGCGACATAAACCGCGCCTACCGCATGGGCCGCGCCATCAAGGCCGGTCGGGTGTGGACCAACTGCTACCACCTGTACCCGGCGCACGCCGCGTTCGGCGGGTACAAGAAGTCCGGCGTCGGTCGTGAAACCCACAAGATGATGCTCGACCACTATCAGCAGACCAAAAACCTGCTGGTGAGCTACGACATCAATCCGCTGGGCTTCTTCTAAAACCGGGGGCGACACAGTTAACTCTGTGTCGCCCTTTCTACCGCCTTCGCGAGCAAGCCCGCTCCCACAGGTTTTTGTGGTGAATCCAGCTGTTGAGACCTGACACAGAACCCTGTGGGAGCGAGCTTGCTCGCGATAGCGACTTAAATGACACAACACAAAAGGCTGGCCGCTCTGGCACGGGCCTTGCGTACCCGTCATTCAGGAATTGCACCCAACCCGTCGCACCCGAAAGTCCAAAAGATCGAACAATAAAAATTAGAGAGGACTTATGACTACTTCTTCCACACAGCTCAAACCCACACTCGGCACCCTGCATTTATGGGGCATTGCCGTCGGCCTGGTGATTTCCGGCGAGTACTTCGGCTGGAGTTACGGCTGGGGCACCGCAGGCACACTGGGTTTTCTCGTCACCGCGTTGATGGTGGCGACGATGTACACCTGCTTCATCTTCAGTTTTACCGAACTGACGACTGCAATTCCCCACGCTGGCGGGCCGTTTGCCTACAGCCGCCGGGCCTTTGGTGAGAAAGGCGGGTTGATCGCCGGCATCGCCACCCTGATCGAATTCGTCTTTGCGCCACCTGCCATCGCCATGGCCATCGGTGCCTACCTCAACGTGCAATATCCGGAACTGGACCCGAAGATCGCCGCCGTTGGCGCCTATTTCGTGTTCATGGGCCTGAATATCCTAGGTGTCAGCATCGCGGCCACCTTCGAGTTGGTGGTCACCGTGCTGGCAGTCGCTGAGTTGCTGGTATTCATGGGCGTGGTCGCCCCGGGCTTCAGCTTCAGCAACTTCGTGCTCAATGGCTGGTCGGGTTCGAACGAGTTCACGATGGGCTCGATTCCCGGGATTTTTGCGGCGATCCCCTTTGCGATCTGGTTCTTCCTCGCCATCGAAGGCGCGGCCATGGCCGCCGAGGAAGCCAAGGACCCGAAACGCACGATCCCCAGAGCCTATGTCAGCGGCATTCTGACCCTGGTGTTCCTGGCCATCGGCGTGATGGTGATGGCCGGCGGCGTCGGCGACTGGCGTCAACTGTCGAACATCAACGATCCGCTGCCCCAGGCGATGAAAGCCGTGGTCGGCGATAATTCGACCTGGATGCACATGTTGGTATGGATCGGTCTGTTCGGTCTGGTGGCAAGTTTCCACGGGATCATTCTTGGCTATTCCCGGCAGTTCTTCGCCCTGGCTCGCGCCGGTTACCTGCCCAAGGGGCTGGCCAAACTCTCGCGCTTCCAGACGCCACATCGGGCGATTCTGGCCGGCGGCGTGATCGGCATCGCGGCGATCTACAGCGACGGTCTGGTCAACCTGCAAGGCATGAGCCTGACGGCTGCGATGATCACCATGTCGGTATTCGGCGCCATCGTGATGTACATCATCAGTATGCTGAGCCTGTTCAAGCTGCGTAAGACCGAACCGAACCTGGAGCGCACCTTCCGCGCGCCGGGCTATCCGATCGTGCCGGGGATCGCGCTGTTTCTGGCGGTGGTGTGCCTGGTGGCGATGGCCTGGTTCAACACCTTGATCGGCCTGGTCTTCCTCGGCTTCATGGTTGCCGGGTACCTGTACTTCCAGTTGACTGCCAAGCAACGTTCCGAGGCACCGGCAGACGCTATGCTCGAAGGTATCTGAATGCACCGGCACCGGGCTCACTGCCCGGTGCCGGCCATATTGAAGTGCACGCAGTTCCCACAGAAAAAGCAGATCGCAGTAATTATTGGAGGACTCCGCCCCATGGCCGCATTCGCCCATTCCGTCGGCGCCCAGACCTATCGCTTCGACAGCCTCAAGGATGTGATGGCCAAGGCCAGCCCGGCGCGCTCCGGGGATTTTCTGGCCGGCGTCGCAGCCCTCAATGACGGCGAGCGCGTCGCGGCACAGATGACTTTGGCCGATATTCCGCTATCCCACTTCCTGCAAGAAGTGTTAATTCCCTATGAGTCCGATGAAGTCACCCGCCTGATCATCGACACCCACGACAAACAAGCCTTCGCGGTCATCAGCCACCTTACCGTCGGCGGCTTTCGCGATTGGCTGCTCAGCGATGCTGCCGACGAGCAGGTTCTGCGCGCCCTCGCCCCCGGCCTGACCCCGGAAATGGTTGCCGCCGTGTCGAAGATCATGCGCGTGCAGGATCTGGTGCTGGTGGCGCAGAAAATCCGTGTGGTCACGAAATTCCGCGGCACCCTCGGCCTGCGCGGTCGACTGTCCACGCGCCTGCAACCGAACCACCCCACCGACGAACCGGCCGGTATCGCCGCAAGCATTCTCGACGGCCTGCTGCACGGCAACGGCGATGCCATGATCGGCATCAACCCGGCCACCGACAGCATCGCCTCGATTTGCGCCATGCTGGAAATGCTCAACGCGATCATCCAGCGCTACGAAATCCCGACCCAGGCGTGCGTGCTGACCCATGTCACCACGTCGATCGAAGCGATCAATCGCGGCGTCCCATTGGACCTGGTGTTCCAGTCAATCGCCGGCACCGAAGCGGCCAACGCCAGTTTCGGCATCAACCTCAATATATTGCAGGAAGGGTACGACGCAGGTTTGAGCCTCAATCGCGGCACGCTGGGCCAGAACCTGATGTACTTCGAAACCGGCCAGGGCAGTGCCCTGTCGGCCAACGCCCATCACGGCGTCGATCAGCAAACCTGCGAAACCCGGGCCTACGCCGTGGCGCGGCATTTCAAACCGTTTCTAGTGAACACCGTCGTCGGCTTCATCGGCCCGGAATACCTGTACAACGGCAAACAGATCATCCGCGCCGGTCTCGAAGACCACTTCTGCGGCAAATTGCTCGGTGTGCCCATGGGTTGCGACATCTGCTACACCAACCACGCCGAAGCCGACCAGGACGACATGGACACCCTGCTGACCCTGCTGGGCGTCGCCGGGATCAACTTCATCATGGGCATCCCCGGCTCCGACGACATCATGCTCAACTACCAGACCACTTCGTTCCACGATGCGCTTTACGCCCGGCAGACCCTGGGGTTGAAGCCCGCACCGGAATTCGAACAGTGGCTGGCGAGAATGGGCATCTTCACTCAAGCCGATGGCAGGGTTCTCTTCGGCGACAGCCTGCCGCCAGCCTTCCGGCAGGCCTTGGCGCAACTGGGATGAGCATTGACATGGATAAATTACCCTTCGATCCACACAACCCTTGGCTGGAGCTACGACGCCTGACGCCGGCGCGAATTGCCCTGGGCCGCACCGGCACCAGCATTCCCACCCGCGCACAACTGGACTTCCAATACGCCCACGCTCAAGCGCGGGATGCGGTGCACTTGCCGTTTGACCATGCCTCCCTCAGCGCGCAATTGGCCGAACGTGATCGCGAGTGCCTTTTGCTGCACAGTGCGGCGACGGATCGCAACTCGTACCTGCAACGCCCCGACCTGGGGCGAAAACTCAGTGATGCCTCGGCGCAGACCCTGCGTGATTACGCGGTGGCTCATCCGGGAGGCGTGGACCTGGTGATCGTGGTCGCCGACGGCCTGTCGGCATTGGCCGTTCATCGCCATACCCTGCCGTTTCTGGCGCGCTTCGAAGAGCAAATGACCGGCGACGGCTGGACTGTTGCGCCAGTCATACTCGTAGAACAGGGCCGGGTGGCCGTCGCCGATGAGATCGGTGAGTTGCTTGGCGCAAAAATGACCGTGATCCTCATCGGCGAGCGCCCTGGCCTCAGCTCCCCGGACAGCCTGGGATTATATTTCACCTACAATCCCAAGATCGGACTTACCGATGCCTACCGTAATTGCATCTCCAATGTCCGGCTCGAAGGCCTGAGCTACGGCATGGCGGCACACCGTTTGCTGTATTTGATGCGCGAAGCCTGCCGGCGGCAGTTGTCAGGGGTCAATCTGAAGGACGAAGCGCAGGTTCAGACACTGGACTCGGACACGGGAGGCGACATGAAAGGAAATTTCCTGCTCGGACCGCCGAATGCCTGAACCGTTTGCGCATTGCACATTCGTACCAGTTTCAGGCAGGATCGTTGCGCGGCCGCCAAGGGTTTCCCATCGCCGTCAGAGACGTAAGACAGCCACTTGAAGACGAGACCTACCATGCGGATTATTCAAGCGACCCTCGAACACCTGGACCTGTTGACCCCCTTGTTCGTCAAATATCGCGAGTTTTATGGTTCCCTGCCGTATCCGGACTCGTCCCGGGCGTTCCTCGAGAAACGCCTGCGTCGCAAGGAGTCGGTGATCTACCTGGCGCTGTCCGATGATGACAGCAACAAACTGATGGGTTTCTGCCAGCTGTACCCAAGCTTCTCCTCGCTTTCGCTCAAACGTGTGTGGATCCTCAACGATATTTATGTCGCCGAGGACGCCCGCCGCCAGTTGGTGGCCGACAACCTGATCCGCACCGCAAAAAAAATGGCCAAGGAAACCAATGCCGTGCGCATGCGTGTTTCCACCAGCAGCAACAACGAAGTCGCGCAGAAAACCTACGAGTCCATCGGATTCAAGGAAGACACTGAATTCAAGAACTATGTGCTGCCGGTCAGCGACGAACTCTGAATCACCTGCACCCTGCTCGCGATGGCATCGACTGGATTACACTGGTCCAACGAAGTAACGGCATCGCGAACAGGTTCGCTTCCACCTGTTCGTTATCAAACATCAGCCCTGTCATGACATTCCCCGCTACAATCTCGACGCGATTTTCACCACTCGCCTCGTATAATCCCGATATTCCCGGCTTGTAAGAAAAACTACCCCTATCCGTAGTCTTACGCGAAGTCATCCGCACAGGTCTGCTGAGTCGGGCCGTCACCACAGGTGCTTTCCATGGATTTCAACCCGATCGATATTGTCCTGCATCTCGACGTTTACCTCGACATGCTTGTAACCAACTACGGGGCATGGATCTACGCCATTCTGTTCATGGTGATCTTTTGTGAAACCGGCCTTGTGGTCATGCCCTTCTTGCCGGGCGACTCCCTGCTCTTCATCGCTGGCGCCGTGGCGGCCGGTGGCGGCATGGATCCGGTACTACTCGCCGGCCTGCTGATGCTCGCGGCGATCCTGGGCGACAGCACCAACTACATCATCGGACGAACGGCAGGTGAAAAGCTGTTCAGCAATCCAGACTCGAAGATCTTCCGTCGTGACTACCTGCAACAAACCCACGACTTCTACGACAAGCACGGCGGCAAAACCGTGACCCTGGCGCGCTTCCTGCCGATCATCCGTACTTTTGCACCGTTCGTCGCAGGCGTGGGGAAAATGCCTTATCCACGTTTCTTTGCCTTCAGCGTGCTGGGCACCATCCTATGGGTCGGTGGCCTGGTGACGCTCGGTTACTTCTTCGGCAACGTGCCGTTCATCAAGAAGAACCTGTCGCTATTGGTAGTCGGCATCATCCTGCTCTCGCTTGTGCCGATGATCATTGGCATGGTGCGTAACCGCCTTGCCGGTTCGAATTCCAAAGCCGAATCGCGCTGACACGATGTGGTCCCTGAGCGCCTGGCGTCGCCGGCGCACCCTGGCAAAGCACCCGATTGCCGACGACATGTGGCAACGGGTGCGCCATCACCTGAGTTTTCTCGATGGCATCAGCGCCGCCGAAGACCAATGGCTGCGCGAAGCCTGCGTGCTGTTCCTCGAAGACAAGCACCTGAGCGCCCTGCCCGGTGTCGAACTGCATCAGGAACAACGCTTGCTGCTCGCCGCCCAGGCGCAATTGCCGCTGCTGCACCTCGGCGACCTGAACTGGTATCAGGGCTTCCACGAAATCATCCTCTACCCAGACGACTTCCTCAGCCCACAGCGCCATCGCGATGCCAGCGGTGTCGAGCACGAATGGGACGGTGAGCACAGCGGTGAAGCCTGGCAGCAAGGCCCGATCATCCTCGCCTGGCCCGGCGTAATGGCCAGTGGAGGCTGGGAAGGCTACAACCTGGTGATCCACGAACTGGCGCACAAGCTCGACATGCTCAACGGCGTCGCCAACGGCCTGCCACCGCTGCATGCCGATATGCGCGTCAGCGACTGGGCCAACGTCATGCAAGAGGCCTACGACGACCTCGACCGGCAACTGGAACGCAATCCCGATGCCGAAACTGCCATCGATCCGTATGCCGCTGAAAATCCTGCCGAGTTCTTCGCCGTCACCAGCGAATACTTCTTCAGCGCCCCGGATTTGCTGCACAAGGCTTATCCACAGGTGTACCAACAGTTGAAGATGTTCTATCGCCAGGATCCGTTGGCGAGATTGAAGCAACTTCAGGCGCATGACCCTGTCTATCAGGCACACCAGTGAGCGCCATACGACTTCTGGTCCATGGCGTCGACACAGGAATATGCCTATAATCGCCGCCACTTTTTGGTCAATCCGGCCAAGTGTTTTTGGTCAACTAACGGGGGCAACGCCCAATGAGCTACAGCAAGATTCCGGCTGGCAAAGACCTGCCGAACGACATCTACGTCGCGATCGAGATCCCGGCCAACCACGCGCCGATCAAATACGAAATCGACAAAGACAGCGATTGCCTGTTCGTTGACCGTTTCATGGCCACCCCAATGTTCTACCCGGCCAACTACGGTTACATCCCGAACACCTTGGCTGACGACGGTGATCCCCTCGACGTGCTGGTCGTAACCCCTTACCCGGTTGCTCCAGGTTCGGTGATCCGCGCCCGTCCGGTCGGCATCCTGAACATGACCGACGACGGCGGCGGCGATGCCAAAGTCATCGCAGTCCCACACGACAAGCTGTCCCAGCTGTACGTCGACGTGAAGGAATACACTGACTTGCCAGCGCTGCTGATCCAGCAGATCGAGCACTTCTTCGCGAACTACAAAGATCTCGAAAAAGGCAAATGGGTGAAGATCGAAGGCTGGGCCGGCGCAGACGCCGCCCGCGAAGCGATCACCAAGTCGGTCGCTGCCTACAAAGGCTAAGCCCGACTGCAGGCTTTTAGCTGCAAGCAGCAAGAAAAACCCCGGATAATCCGGGGTTTTTTGTGGGTGTCTGACAAGCACACAAAACACTACGTTTAAATACGCCCTCCAATGGTTTTGCTTGTTTAAAATCCACTTGGAGCGTCTTACATCCGGTCGTAAATTTCCCGTAAAATTTGAACGGGGTGTTTATTCAAACCCTGGTTAGCCGCCAGTAGACTCGCGTTCATGAAAAAGAACACTAGCGGCCCACGCTTCAAAGCGCTCCTAGAAGCAGCGAACATCACGACCACCGGATTTGCCGAATTCCTGGATACGGCTCCGCAAAATGTACATAACTGGTACACCCGCGGTGTGCCTGCCCATTGCATGGAAGAAGTCGCCAGAAAACTCTCCGTCAGCAGCGACTGGCTGAAAACCGGCGAAGGCTCGAAAGACGCCCAACACCTGCGCCTGCTCGACGAGTCCGGCAACACCTTCAATGCCCAGACCATCCGCGGTGTCTACACGGTCATAGAGCCTGTCGACGTCGAACTGCCGTTCCTCAAAGAAGCTGTCACCGCCCCGGGATCCAACAAAACCCATGTCATAGAAGACCCCGAGAAATCCATCCGCCTACCCCGCAGCCACCTCGACTCCCTGGAAATCAACCACGCCGATGCCATCTGCACCCTGATGAGTGGCAATAGCATGGGTGAGAAAATTGAAGACGGTTCGACCCTGGCGATTGACCGTGGCCTGACCCAAATTGTCGATGGCGAAATCTACGCCATCGAACATGACGGCATGCTGCGCATCAAGTACCTGCACCGACTACCGGGCAACTCCCTGCGACTGCGCAGCCACAACCGCGCCGAATACCCGGATGAAATCTTCAGGGCCGCACAAATCGAAGAGCAGAACATCAGGGTGCTGGGCTGGGTGTTCTGGTGGTCGACCCTGAACAAACGACGGCCGACGGTGCCCTTTCTTTAAGCGTTCCAGAACGCCCATCGGCCACCCACCCGGGTGGCCAAACGGCTCTGCCCGGCACTTCCCGCTGGGAATTTCCGTAAAACCTGCGTATGCTGCGCCCCACATTTGTGCATCGATCCGCCCTGCGGCTCAGATGCACTGGCCTGGCAGATGACTTTCTCACCAGGTCCCACAGCCGGACGCAAGATCCGGGTGTACGTTTTGAAGGCTGGCGCGGTTTACCAAAAATGATCCAAGCCAGTCCCCGAGAAGCCGGCCACAAGCCGGCTTTTTAATGCCTGAAAAAAGTTAACTGCCCAGAACCTGCATTTGTCTCAACAGCGCTGTCACTTCCCCCTCACGGATAACTAAACCCCTTCACCAACGTCAACTCCCCCACCGCGCGCATCGGCACCAGGAACGTCTCCATCTTCTCGCTCGGCGTGCCTTCCTCGGTAATCACCGTCACCTGCGCCGTGGTCAGCGCTTGCACCGCATCTTCCTGCCCCTCCTCATCACTGCTGTAACCGCCGCCGAAGTAGTTCACATACACCAGATATTGCCCCTTGATCGGCGCAGGCATGGCGAAGATTTCCGGGCCGTAGCCGGTGGTGACGTCGACGTCGAGCGCTGCGCCGTTGGGGACGACGCGGTCGCCGTACCAGACATGCGCGCCATCGGGGGTAATCAGGTGCAGGTCGAGGTCCGTGCCGTCGCTGTCCCAGGACAGCAAAACGCGCAACTTGGCCGGGGTCGCGCCGCCGCTGCTGTTGAGAAATTGCGTGCGCTGACGTTGTTGGCCATCAGGGCTGCGAACCTCGACACTGTTGCTGCCGTTGGGGAATGAGAACGGGCGATCGAAGCGCCCGGCCGGGTCGATTTTCAGCGGCATGCTGACCCCGTTGACGATCAGCCGGCCGGGCTCTGTGGATTTGGCTGTAGCTTTGATCTGCCCGCTGATGCGAGCCGTGTTGGCCTGCCCTGTCGGAGTATTCACCGATGAAGCCGGGTAGTTGACGGTCTGCCGGAAGTTTTCCCCTTCACCCTCAGGGGCGCCGGTGCGCCAGCCGCCTACGGGGGTGTCGAGTTTGACGCTGTCAGCCGCCATCACCGATGGCAACGCCACCAGCGAACAGAGCAACAGCAAGACCTGTGGATAACGGAGTTTCATGGTCTATTCCAGCAAGAGGTGGCGGGCGAGCCCTTCGATGTAGGTTTCATCCTGGCCATTGGGGTGTGCTTCGAAGGCCAGGTGCAGGTATTCGTGGGTCAGGTCGAGGCGGTCTTGCAGTGTCTGCGCGCCACGCACGTAGATACGCTGACGTTCGCGGTCGACATAGGGGCGGCCGAATGCCAGGCGGCATACGGCGAAGGTGCTGACTTCGTTGTAGCCGGTTTCGCTTTCAAGTTTTTGGCGCCAGCCGCGCCGTTGTTTCTGCAGCCATTCTTGTGCGGCAGGTAACGCTTCGCAGGAGGCGACCGGGTTGTCCCAGCGACTGAGGCTGGCGCGTGGGTAGGCGTGCATCAGGATGGCGTCGTAGCGCTGGCCGGCACGGGCCTGTTCGACGGCTTGCTGCCAGGACAGCTTGTCCGGGCCGGGTTGATCGGAATGGTAGGTGATGGTGCTGCCGGCCAGCACCAGGTCGCTGGTCCAGGCGGCGATGTCGCGAGACTCGGATGACGCCGGACGCGGTGCGACCCGCTGACGACTGCTGCTGTCGTCGATGCTCAGGCAGTCACCGCTGCGCGTGGCGTTTTGCAGCAGGTAAGTGCGGATGGCCACGGCCAGGGCTTTGGCGGCTTCGACCGGTTCGGTACTGGCTTCGCGCTGGAGCACACGGGCAACGTACTCTTCGCGATCCAGACGAGCCACGAGCTTGTCGCTCAGCAGAAACAGTTCACCGTCGCTGTGGATATCCAGCGCATTACCGTTGGCGAATTCGACGCGGTAGTCACCCTGCAATGCCCCGGAAGTCACTGCGGTGCCCCCTGACAGCACGCGCCGAAGTGGATAGCGAGAGAACAGGTCGACCTCTACGCACTGCCCTGCATCCACAGGCCATGCAACAGGAATCACCGTAGACAGTGCCTGCGCGTAATCTCGAAGAACCCGTTGACTGGTGCCACGCCCGCCAGCCCAGACCGGTGTACCGTCCGCCGTCCAACCGGCAAATCCGCCCTGTCGCGATGTTGCATCCTGATCCGCCAGCCAGCTCCAGGTCTTCACCCGCAGACGGCTTCCCAGTTCGCCGACGACATGGCCATCGGCGGCATTGAGCATCACATCGAGCAGCACACGCCGGGCGTGTTCCTGCGCCGGCAGCGCGGCCAACATCTTCAACAGTTCCGCCACCGAAACCCGGGTAGCCGGTTGCAACGAAGGCAAATCCAGCAACCATTGCGGCGCCTGCCGCGTCTGCCAATAGGCTCGCCAGTCGGCATCGCCGATGCCCAACCGCGCGGGTTCGAAATACAGACCGCATGACTTCACCAATGCCTGATCACGCTCGATCCTGCCGCCCGCCGTGCAGCAATAAACCTCTTCCTTCAACTGGCCCCGGCATTCATAAGCCGGCTCACGCGCGCCGGTGTCCACCAGCCAGGCGTAGACGAACAACTTCCACACACTGCCCAATGGCGACTGCAACGTCTGCGGCAACGGCTCGCGGGTGATCACCTGCGTTCGACTCAGCGACAACAAATCGCCCTTGAAGGCCAGGCGCAAAGGTTCGTCCTGCGCCGTTGCCAGCACAGGGATCAAACACAACAACCAACCAATCAGCCGCCTGTGCACGTCAGTGAACCGTGACCTGGCCAAGGGCTGCCTTTTGTTCCATCGCCTGATGCTGCGGCGTATAAACCTGAGTGAAACGCACCGGCGGCAAGTTGAACCGCCCTTTCTGCGAGAAACGCACCAAATGCCGCAGGCGCAATTCACCACTCAAGGCATCGACCGGAATGGCGTAAGCCATTTGCCCCGGTTCGAAACGCGCCTTCTCCAGCGACGTCGGCTCGGTGCCGGCTTTGCCCATGAGCTTGATGCCCCAGGTCGTGCGCTCGACATCGGCACCCGGTGGCAGCGGCACTTCCAGCAGGCCATAGCGCAGTGGTTTGGCGGCTTTGCTGGTGACGATCACTTCATCGAGATAGAGGTTGTCGCTGGACAGCGGCGCGTTGCCGACCGCTTCGAGTTTGAAGGTGAAGGCTTCGTCCCCCGGCACCAGTCGCGACAGGCGACGAGTGACGGTCACGGCCATCGGATCGAACGCCGGTTGCTGGCTGCGGTAGCTCAATGCAGCCCGCAGCGGACGCTCTTGCACCCCGGTCAGCGTCAATACCGTCGGCACAGGCGCAGGCCCCTGCCACGTCCAATACATCTCACCAGAAACCCCGTACCGCTTCTTCCAGCCTTCACCCGGCGCCAACGCGATAGTAGGCGATGCCTGCTCGATGCTGCGTTGCAGCCAGGTGAGCGCCAATGCACGCTCCAGGGTCGATTGCTGCGGCAATAGACGTTGCAACAACGCTCGAGCGTGAGTCTGATCGAAAGGTTGCAGCGACAGGTTCAGCGCCTCGGCAAACGGCTGGGAACTGACCGCCAGACGTTGCTGCGCGTCGGCCAGTTGCCGATTGAACGCGTCCGGTAAAGCGACCTTCGCTTGCCTGGCCAACGATGCCGTCAGCACGCGTGCAGCCGCCAGCCCCAAGGCTGAATCCGGATCGCTCATGACGAGGCTGTCTTCGCCGTTCTCCATCAGGTTCGCGGCGGTGCCCTCGCCCGCTTTCGCCAGGTCGTCCATCAAGCCACTGAGCAAGGTGTTGACCGGCAACTGCATCTGTTTGGCGAACGACAGGATCAACGCCCGCTGCAACAACGGCGTGTTCTTCGCCTGTTTGGCGTAGACCTCCAGCACCCGCTGCCAATGCTCCGGCGCCAGGCTCAGTTCCAGCACCTGGCTGGCGTGCCAGTCGGCGTAATAGGCATAGGCGGTGAGGAATGCATCCGGCTCGCCATCCATGCCCCACCAGGTGAAGCTCGCCGAAGGGCCGGCCATTTGTACCAGACGCAAGCGACTGTTTTGCATGATCAGACGCAGGCGATCACGGATCTGCGGATTCGCCGCCAGCGTCGGGTAGGCGATGCTCAATGGCAGCAGGCCGCTGGCGGTCTGCTCGACGCCACCGTAGGGGTAGCTCAACAGATCGTCGAGTGCAGAACGGAACAATGCTTGCGGACTGTCGTCCAGACGCAGGCGGATATCACTGGCGTCTGTCGGCAACGTCAGCGGCGTATCGCCCTCACCCACATCAAGGCTCTGGGTTTGAGTCACCTGCCAGCCTTCACCGGTCGCACTCAGGCGCACCGCCAGGGCATCAGCGGTTTTGCCATCCTGCACCAGCTCGGCGCTCCACTCGCCATTGACCAGTTCAAAGGTCGGCAACGGGATATAGTTGATGCCACTGTTCAGAGTTACAGGCACGCGTTGTTCGTTGGCGGCGTAACGGGTCACCAGTTCGGCCTTGACCGGTTTCTCGGCCTGACTGAAGGCGAACACACCGAGGTCCGGTTTGTCACCGGCGCGGAATCTGGTCGGCCCGCTCCACTTCAGGTACAGCGGTTTTTCCGAGCGTACGAACTGCTTCTTCTGCCCGACCTGACCGTCATCGGCGATGGCCCTGACAGTGATGCGCCAGCGGGTCAGGGAGTCGGGCATCTTGAAGGTGAAGCGGGTTCTGCCGTTGGCATCGGTCAGCAATTCAGGTTGCCACGCAGCCGTGTCGACGTCTTCGCGGCGCGGCCGCTCCAGCACCTTCACGCCGCGCTCACTGCGATTGGCCTTGCCCGGTGCACCGGGGCTGCCCGGCAAGGCAACGTCATAACTGATGAACGACAAACTGGCGCTGGTGCGCACGTTGTTGCGCCGTGGGTGATAGAAGAACTGGTCGATGCTCGGCGCGACTTCCGGTTGCAGGGCGTAAACCATTTCATCGACCACGCTGACCGTCAGGTGCGCGGGAATCGCTTTGCCGGCGAACCGGGTGGTCAGGTCTACCGAGACGGTTTCACCCGGCAGGTAGGTTTCTTTGTCGGTGGCGATTGCCACGTCGATCTGTGGCGTTACCACCTTGATGCCGGCGTTCTGGAAACTGTATTGGCCGCCCTTGGTGTACAACACCGAGAAGGTCAGGTTCGGCGCGAAACCGTCTTTCACCGGGATGCGCGCGCGGTATTGGTTACCGCTGAGTTTTTCCATCGTCAGCCAGTCGCCGCCCTTGGAAAGTAGCGCAGTGGCTTCGACCTTGTCGCGCTCCAGAGATAACAGCGCATCGCTCACTGGCTCGGGGAAAGTGATCAGCGCCAGCGCTTCATCGCCAGCGATGTACTCGGGCTTGTCGAGGACGACTTCCACAGTGCCGGGTACGGCTTTGACACCTTCTCCGGTCACCGAATGGCCGGTGGCGCCGACCGCCCGGCCATGATCATCCTTGAGCGTCAGGTTGTAGGTGCCCGGCCGGTCAAAGGCCAGGGTGAAACCTTTGTCGGTTACCGCGAGTTTGCCTTCGCCGGTACTCTGGTCCTCCAAACGCACCCAGCCATAGCTGCCTGGCGTAACGGCATCGGCCTGCTCGCCGTCGCGGGCATAGCTGAAGGCAACCTTGTCACCCACCGCGCTGAAACGTTGAGGCGCGCTCAAGCGGAAATTCGCTGCGCCACGGTCGATGAGGATTTCCTTGGTGGTCTTGACCCGATACGCCGCACCGTCGCTGGCAAACACCGTGAGCATGTAGCGACTGGGCTTGTCCGCTGCCGGCAAGTCGAGGGACGCGCTGCCCTTGGCGTCGGTGGTCAATTCGGTGCTGGTCAGCTCCACCGGAAATTGCCCGAGG
Source organism: Pseudomonas sp. EU05-FHT14B02 (assembly GCF_058791055.1). Taxonomy (NCBI): domain Bacteria; kingdom Pseudomonadati; phylum Pseudomonadota; class Gammaproteobacteria; order Pseudomonadales; family Pseudomonadaceae; genus Pseudomonas; species Pseudomonas sp. EU05-FHT14B02. The sequence goes on from NZ_JBYTDD010000004.1 coordinate 173,207, forward strand.
TATTGCAGTTCATTGTCGACCATCGACAGCTGTTGGGCGCGCAGGCTCAGGCTCAGTTTCGCATTGGCCACCGGTTTTCCGTCCGGGTACAGCAGCACAAGGTTGCCCTTGACCGCTTCGCCAGTACGGTAATCCTGCTTGGCCAGGTTGAGCGAAATCTCGAAGTGCGGCTTGATGTATTCAGCGACGCGGAAGGCGCTGCTGTAAGCCTGACCCTTGTAGTTGAAACGCAGTTCATAGCCACCGGCCACAGCGTTATCGGGCAACTGGAATCGGCCCTGGGTGCCAGCCTTGGAATCGAGCTTCAGATCGAGGGATTGCAGCGCCGTGCCGGTCGCATCCAGCACGGTCACATTGACGTCGGCCGCGCTTGGCTGCACCGAGTCCCGCGCGTTCTTGAACTCCCGCCCGACGATTTTCAGCGACACCCAATCCCCCGGTCGATACAGCGGCCGGTCGGTGAAGGCATAGAGTTTGGTGTAGTAGATTTCGCTGTCGTAGTAGAAATTCTCGGAGACGAACACCCCGCCCTCTTCGTCCTCGCCGATCACGAACGAACGCTCAGGGCTGACGTGTTTCAAGCGCAGCAAGCCATCGGTATCGGTGGCGCCGCTGCTCAATACACCCAGGCCATCGGTCCACAGCACATTGACCTTCGGCACCGAACTGCCTTCGTGTTTGCGCGCGGCCCACACCAGCAATTCGTCACCGGCGATCTTGCTCACCGCCACGGTGTTGGAGACGAACACCATGGTGGTGGCGCGGTACTTGCCGATCAGCGCTTCCACCAGATAAAGACCCGGTTTCAGATTGCCCAGCGGGATGTACACGTTGCCCGGCGCGACGCTGACGAACTCGCTGGAAGAACCGGCCAGGTTCACCCCGGCAGGTGGCTGGATCGGCTTGGCCTGCCACAACGGATAACGGAACTGGCTGACCACCGGCAAACCCGGTATCAGTGCAAATTGCGGCTGCGCATCGTAGGGCGTTGGCGCGGCCATCGCGTTGCCCATCTTCAGTTCCGGCACTTCCTCGATGACTTGTTTACGCGACTCGTAGGAAAACGCCCGCTGCATCACCCGACGGGATTTGCGATACCAGTTGTCCCACAGGTACGCGAGGGTATTGGACAGGCCTTCACCCTTGAACTGGCCATCGCTGACCACCCGATGCAGGTTCTTCTGGCGCTTGAGGAAGTCCAGCGGCTTGTCGATGCGATACACCCGAATATCGGCGCCGCCGTAGGGCTCCATGCGAAACCGGCGATAGTCGCGACCCGGCGCTTCAAGGCGCACCATCGCCTGTTCATCGCTGGCAAAGCTGCTGTCGGCCAGCAGGAAAAAACTCTCGCCGGCCACTGGCGCATAGCCGCTGGCCGGGACCGAGTCTTCGGCGTTTACCGCCGAGAACGGCAGCACCAATACCAACATCAGAGACAGAAAACGCAGCATGCGGGCACCGGTCATTGGGAAAGAAAATTCAGTCGATAGACGCCGATGAAGTTGGGGTTGGCTGCGTCGGGTATCCATCGGGTGTCCTTCCATGTCATGAGTTGCTGCAGGCTTGCCGAACGCATGCCGTTGTCGGTGGGTGTGCTGGTGCCGGTGTGATAGGCGATGTAACGGCCCATCCAGATCATCAGGTGCTGGTCGTCGCCCTGGTCGAAAAACATCAGGTCGCCAGGGCGCGCTTGAGACACATCGCGACTGACCAGATGGCTGTTGAACTGGATCAATTTGATCGCATTGACGTATGGCCCGACCTTGCCGCCGCCCTGCTGCCATTGCTGGGCAAGACCGCGCTGGGTGTCGCTCAATTGCAATTCCGGCGGCAGGTAACGATTGGACAGGCCATTGCTGCGCAGCCATTTGTCGTCATGGACTTTCAGCGCTTCGTTAGCGGCGAAGCGCACCAGCCCGGCACAGTCTTGTTGATACCAGCGCGGGCTCGGGCCCTGGCTCAGTTGCTCCTGGGCAATGCGCACGAACCAGGCACGAAACACCTGGGATTGCTGTGGGTCGAGCGACGGTGCCTCGACAGCGCGGGCACCCGCGCTCAGCAACAACGCCAGCAGGCCGAGACTTCGGATCAATGCCGTCACAGGGCTTTCCACTCCAGCGGCAGCCACTGCCAGTGGCCGTCTGGCTCGCTGCCTTCGGGCAAGGTCAGGGCGTATTTACCGTAGCCGCCGAGTTTGCGCAGTTTCGGGATCAGGTAGGCTTGCGCGGCGTTGTAGAACACCGGCTCCATGTCCTGGGGCAGGCTGTCGAGGGTTTCCTGCTGCATCAGTTGCACCATGGAATCCGGGCCGAAATAGACCGGCATCAGCAGGTCCTTGGGCACCACGTCGGCCATCGGCGGGAAGCGTTTGTCGAGGGTGCCGAGGGCCTTGTCCACAAGTTTGTCGTCGAGGGAAAACAGCAGCGTCGAACCATGCCGCGCCAGGCTGACTTTCATGAACGTCTTGCCGGTGATCGCGTCGGGGTTTTCGGCCTCTTTGGCCGCATAGGGACCGAAACTGGAGCTGACCTGACGTCGCCACTGATGGCTCTGACCTTCCTGCTTTTCCACCACCGGGAAGGCACCGTCTTCGACTTTGCTCTCGTAGGCACCGACCATCGAGCCAAACAGGCTGCCCAGATCTCCATCGAGTTTGCCGCTGTCATCATCGTTGAGACTGGCCACCAGCAAGGGCGTGTACAACCGCGAATCGGCATACCAGCACAAGCCCGCCGCGCCGGCCATGTGTTCGGTCAGCGCCTGGGCCACCTTCTCCTGCGCACCGAGTTTCACCAGCAGCGGTTTCTGTTGTTCGGCCGCCAGCGGCAACGCCACACAAGCGCTAGCGCCCATGGGCATGGCTTGCCAGATCGGTTTGAAATCAAAGTCTGGCTGATTCTCCAGTTCATCCATGGCCAGGAAGCTGTGCCAGCCCTTGTCGTCCATGTCAAAACGCAGGCCGGCGAAGTTAGGAATGAAACGCTGGTAACCCATGGCCAGCACGCTGGCATTCACCGACAGGCGTTGTTTCACCTGCGGCGCGCGCGGCGGCAGGCCGAAGGCTTCGGGAAACAGTTTGTCGCCATTGAGCAGCGCAGCAATGGCCGTGGTCGACACACTGCCCGATTCTTCCGTTGCGCCACTTTGCGGATCGTAGAGTTTCGCCGGATTGGACAACACCACCAGTTTGTCGCCATGGGACGCGAACAGCAGCGCCTTGCTCGCGTTGTAGTTGAGTTGATAGAGCGCCACGTCGTCGGTTCCGACCTTCACGTCAGCGACCTTGCTCAGCTGCGAGTCGCCCAGCGCCACTTTGGCCAGCGGCTCCAACACCTTGGCCAGCCCGCCGCGATCCATCACCAGCAGGAAATCCTTGAGCCGCCCATCCGCCCCGCGCCACAACGCTACGTCGGCAGGCTGATCGAACAACTGCTCGATCAAGGTGTCCTGCAGTTTCAGGTCGTGTTCGTAGATGATCCGCCGCAAGCTGCCGATCAAGCCCAAGCGATCGGCATGGGTTTCGTAATAGAAGACGAAATCTTCGGTCAGGGTTTCCTTGAGGAACGGCACCGCCAGCAAGTCCTTGGGCAACTGGCTCAGGGAGTGGGTTTCCAATAGGCCATCCGGGCGACTCATGCCCAGTTTGTCACTGGCCAACACGGGGGTCGGGGCCTTGGGTTTGTGCATGAACCACCCGATCCCACCGGCCACGACAACGACCAGGCATAACCCGATCAACAGCGTCGGCCAATGCAGAGAGGATTTGGCCGCCGAGGCACCAGCGGCTGGGGTAACAGTGCTATCACTCATGTTCACAAAACCCGATGTTCATCCGTGGAGCGGGGATGCTTAGTAGTTGAAAGTCTTGACCAGCAGCAGGTCGCCGATTGCGCGCAGGGGCACGATGAACGTCTCGCGTTTTTCATCGACGGTGTTTTCGTTGAGCACCAGGTTGATCTGCGAGGTAATCACCTCGTTCTGGTTGCTGGTCTCATCGAAGTTATAGCCGCCGCTGCCGAAGTTGCCCCAATAGTTCACGTAAACCAGATAGGTGCCACGCAGCGGTGCGGTCATGGTGAACATTTCCGGACCCGGGCCATCGACGCCGTCGGGGTCGAGGCCGCCGCCATTGGTCAAGGCCGAATGCGCCCAGAAGGCATGCTGGCCATCAGGCGTGACAATATGCAGGTCGAGTTCGGCTTTCGGATCGTCCCAACCCAGCACCACGCGAATCCGCGCCGGGGTGCGCAGGTTGTTGGCTTCATAGAATTGAACACGCTTGAGAGACTGGCCTTCGGCGCTGCGCACTTCGACGCTGTTGGAACCGGCGCCAAACGCATAGGGTCGGGCGAAACGCCCTTGTTCGTCGGTATAGAGATTCAGCGGATTGCCGTTGACCGCCAAGGTGTGCGGCCCGCGCTGGGTGCCCAGGGCCTTCAGTTGGCCTTCGATCATCGTGCGATTGCGCTGCACACCCCGGTCGATCGGCGGCGTGGGATAGGCGACTTGCGGGTTTTCCGTGCGGTCCAGCAACCCGTTGAAGCGCCAGCCGCCCACCGGCTCCGACACCTCGGCACTTGGCGCGGCCAGAACCGGCACACAGACCAACCCGATCAGCAGCAAAAGAAATGAGCGCATGTGACGCCTCCTGCCATGCATGACGAAACCTTGCGCCTGATCCTGAGCGCATTACAGATGTGGATACTGCGTTTCGTCTGAAAGACCCGTGATTGCCGAGTCGAATATGACGCGAAGGTTAGACGTGCAGGTGTTTTTTAACAATCGGGCGCATCTGGATTTGCGGGAGGAATCACAGCGCTGGGTGGACGGTGAGCCGAAAAGCATCTTCCACCCTGTAGGAGCGAGCTTGCTCGCGATGAACGCAAGGGCACCGCGTCAAATCAGACAGTACGCGTCATCGTTAACGACCATCGCGAGCAAGCTCGCTCCTACAGGAATGGGCAGCACCAAATCCCCCACTCATTTGCCCATACCCCCCCTATCTGCTAGTGTCGCGCCGGTTTAACGTCAACCGGAAATCGCCGCCATGGCCCGCAAAAAAGCTGCACTGGATTTCGAACAATCCCTCGCCGACCTGCAAACGCTGGTGGAGCGCCTGGAGAATGGCGAATTGTCGCTGGAGGACTCGCTGGCCGCTTTCGAGCAGGGCATTGGCCTGACCCGCGATTGCCAGGCAGCGCTGGCCCAGGCCGAACAAAAGGTTCAGGTGCTGCTCGAGCGTGATGGGGAGTTGGCCGAGGAACCCTTCGACGCGGATCAGCCAGAATGATTGCAGCGTACTCGGCCTCCAGCCAGGCCCGCGTCAACACAGCGCTGGAAACCCTGTTCACCGCACCGAGCCCCGAGCTGGCGCGGCTGTACGAAGCCATGCGCTACAGCGTGATGAATGGCGGCAAACGCGTCCGTCCACTGCTGGCCTACGCCGCTTGCGAAGCGTTGGGCGGCAAGGCCGAGCAAGCCAACGGTGCGGCCTGTGCGGTGGAATTGATCCACGCTTACTCGCTGGTGCATGACGATTTGCCGGCGATGGACGATGACGATCTGCGCCGCGGCCAGCCAACCACCCACAAAAAATTCGATGAAGCCTGCGCGATCCTCGCCGGTGACGGCTTGCAGAGCCTGGCCTTCAGCGCCCTGCTCGATCCACGCCTGAGCGCGTCGGATGCCGAAATCCGCCTGCAAATGGTCAGTGCCCTGGCGTTGGCGGCAGGCCCGGCGGGCATGGTTGGCGGTCAGGCCATCGACCTCGGCTCGGTCGGTCTGAAGCTCGACCAGAAAGCCCTGGAGTACATGCACCGGCACAAGACCGGCGCGCTGATCGAGGCCAGCGTCAAACTCGGCGCCCTGGCCAGTGGCCGTGCCGAGAAAGACGAACTGAAGTCCCTGCAGACTTATGCACAGGCCATCGGCCTGGCATTCCAGGTGCAGGACGACATTCTCGACGTCGAAAGCGATACCGAAACCCTCGGCAAACGCCAGGGCGCCGACATTGCCCGGGACAAACCGACCTACCCGTCCCTGCTCGGCCTCGACGCCGCCAAGGCCTATGCCCTGGAGCTGCGCGACCAGGCACTGCATGCCCTGCGACCGTTTGACGCGGCGGCCGAGCCGTTGCGTGATCTGGCCCGGTATATCGTCGATCGCCGCAGCTGACGGCAAATCCGTCAAAAAAGACCAACGCGTGGGCAGGGGACGATGCATCAGGTAAACTGCCGCATCTTTTATACCTATAACGATTCGCCTGATGCCCACGACGTTTCATGAGATTCCCCGCAAGCGCCCGACCACGCCCCTGCTCGACCGCGCGAACACGCCGGACGGCCTGCGCCGGTTAGGCGAAGCCGAGCTGGAAACCCTGGCCGATGAGTTGCGCCTGGAATTGCTCTACACGGTCGGCCAGACCGGTGGGCATTTCGGTGCAGGCCTGGGCGTGATCGAGCTGACCATCGCGCTGCATTACGTCTTCGATACCCCGGACGACCGGCTGGTGTGGGACGTGGGTCATCAGGCTTATCCACACAAGATCCTCACCGGCCGTCGCGAGCGCATGAGCTCCCTGCGCCAGAAGGACGGCGTCGCCGCCTTCCCGCGTCGTTCCGAGAGCGAGTACGACACCTTTGGCGTCGGCCACTCCAGCACCTCGATCAGTGCCGCACTGGGCATGGCGATTGCCGCCCGCCTGCAAAACAGCGAGCGCAAGGCGATCGCGGTGATCGGCGACGGCGCGTTGACCGCGGGCATGGCGTTCGAGGCGCTGAACCATGCGCCGGAAGTGGACGCCAACATGCTGGTGATCCTCAATGACAACGACATGTCGATCTCGCGCAACGTTGGTGGCTTGTCGAACTACCTGGCGAAGATCCTTTCCAGCCGCACCTACGCGAGCATGCGCGAAGGCAGCAAGAAAGTGCTGTCGCGCCTGCCCGGTGCCTGGGAAATCGCTCGCCGGACCGAAGAATATGCCAAAGGCATGCTGGTTCCCGGCACGCTATTCGAAGAACTGGGCTGGAACTACATCGGCCCAATCGATGGCCACGACCTGCCGACCCTGATCGCCACCCTGCGCAACATGCGCGATCTGAAAGGCCCGCAGTTCCTGCACGTCGTCACCAAGAAAGGCAAAGGCTTCGCCCCGGCGGAAGTCGACCCGATCGGTTACCACGCCATCACCAAACTCGAACCGCTGAACGCCCCGGCCGCCGCGCCGAAAAAGGCCAGCGGCCCCAAGTACTCCGGTGTGTTCGGCGAGTGGCTGTGCGACATGGCGGCGGCCGATCCGCGGCTGGTCGGGATTACACCGGCGATGAAGGAAGGCTCGGATCTGGTCGCTTTCAGCGAACGCTTCCCGCTGCGCTACTTCGACGTCGCCATTGCCGAGCAGCACGCCGTCACTCTCGCGGCCGGCATGGCCTGCGAAGGCGCAAAACCCGTGGTAGCGATTTATTCGACTTTCCTGCAGCGCGGCTACGACCAGTTGGTGCATGACGTCGCGGTGCAGAACCTCGACGTGCTGTTCGCCATCGACCGCGCAGGCCTGGTCGGCGAAGACGGCCCAACCCACGCCGGCAGCTTCGATTTGTCGTTTCTGCGCTGCGTCCCCGGCATGCTGGTGATGACCCCGAGCGATGAAAACGAGCTGCGCAAGATGCTCACCACCGGCCACCTGTACGAAGGCCCGGCGGCAGTGCGTTACCCTCGCGGCAACGGCCCGAACGCGACCATCGAGAAAGACCTCGAACCGATCGAGATCGGCAAGGGCGTAGTCCGCCGCCAGGGCAGCAAAGTCGCCCTGCTGGTGTTCGGCGTGCAACTGGCCGAAGCCCTGAAAGTCGCCGAGACGCTGGACGCAACCGTGGTCGACATGCGTTTCGTCAAACCGCTGGATGAAGAACTGGTTCGCGAAATCGCTGGCAGCCACGAGCTACTGGTCACTGTCGAAGAAAACGCGATCATGGGCGGCGCCGGTGGCGCGGTCAGCGAATTCCTCGCCCGCGAAAACATCCTCAAGTCGATGCTGCACCTGGGCTTGCCGGACATTTACGTCGAACACGCCAAGCCTGCGCAAATGCTGGCTGAGTGTGGGTTGGATGAAGCCGGGATCGAGGCTTCGATCCGCGAGCGCCTGCAACTGCTCAACATCTAAACGCAATACCCTGTGGGAGCGAGCTTGCTCGCGATGGCGGACTGTCAGTCGACTCAGATGCTGACTGATACACCGCTATCGCGAGCAAGTTCGCTCCCACAGTGGTTTTCAGCGCCTATCAAAACTGTATTCGTCTAAAAGCACCAACGGACTGCCCATGAAACTCTCTCCCTTCGCCCTGACGCTGACCCTGCTGCCGGCCGGTCAATTGCTGGCCGACACCTTCGAACGCGACCAGGCCCTGAAGCTGCCCGACGTGTTGATCAGCGCCAACCGCCAGGTCGAAGCGCGCAATGACAGCAGCGCCGCCAACACCGTGTTCACCCGCGACGACATCGATCGCCTGCAACCCGATAGCGTCACTGACCTGTTGCGTCGGGTACCGGGTGTGCAAATCTCGCAGTCCGGCGGGCGCGGCAGCATTCCGGGGGTCTACATCCGCGGCACCCAGTCGGCCCAGAGCCTGGTGCTGGTGGATGGCCAACGCATCGGCAGTTCGACCTCCGGCGACAGCAACCTGCAACACATCAATATCGAACAGGTCGAGCGCGTGGAGGTGCTGCGCGGCTCCCGCTCGGTGATTTACGGCAGCGATGCGATTGGCGGGGTGATCCAGATCTTCACCCGCCGCGGCGGTGAACAAGGCCTGCAACCGCGCATGCACACCGGTTTTGGCAGTAATCAGACCTGGGAGCGCAGCCTTGGCCTGTCCGGTGGTGATGAGCGAACCCGCTTCAACCTCGGCGCCAGCCTCGATGAAACCGCCGGGATCAATCGCACCCACGAGTCGTATCCCAGTGATGGCGATCACGACGCCTACCGCAACAAATCCCTCAGCCTGAGCCTGAGTCACGCCCTGACGGAAGACATCGAAATCGGCGCCAACCTGCTGGATAACCGTGGCAAGAGCGAGTTTGATAGTCCGTTCGGCCGTTACGATTACGTGACGGACAAGTCCTATCAACAGCAGCCCTACAACGACTTCAATGTGAGCAGCGTCAGCAGCTACATTGATGCACAGATCAATGAGGTATGGAAAACCCGCGTCGAACTCGGTCACAGCGAAAACCGCGAGACAACTCTCGACAAGCTCAGCGATGAGCGCAGTGTTTTCAATACTTACCGCGACTCGGTCAACTGGCAGAACGATCTGATGATCAACGAGCGCAACAGCCTGATGCTCGGTGGCGACTGGTACGAAGACCGGATCAACAGCACTACAGCGTTCGACGAAGACAGCCGCTGGAACCGCGCCGCGTTTATCCAGCATCGCTTTCAGGCGGACAGCTTCTCCACGGAGTTGGGCCTGCGTCACGACGATAACCAGCAGTTCGGCAGCCAGAATACCTGGAGCGGTACCTTTACCCTGCCACTGAACCCGGATAATGAAGTACTGGTGAGTTACAGCGAGGGCTTCCGTGCGCCGACGTTCAACGACTTGTATTACCCGAAATACAACAACCCCGACCTGAAGCCTGAAACCTCGAAAAGCTATGAACTGCAATGGCGCAGCCAATTATCCGAGAGCAGTCGCTTAGAAGCGTCGCTGTATCGCACAGATATTGAAGACGCAATCATCTACAGCACCCGCCCAGAGAACGTTGCTTCCGCGCGGATCAACGGTTTCGAAGCCGCACTGAAGCAGGAACTGTTCGGCTGGCAGAGCAACCTTGGCGTGGCGATCATCGACCCACGCGACCGTGATACGGGCCACACCCTGGCCCGTCGTGCGCGGCGCACCTTGAGCCTGGACCTGGACCGACAGTTCGATCGCCTGGGCCTCGGCGCCAGTTGGCAAGCGGTCAGCAGCAGCTATGACGACTTGAACAATCAACAGTCGTTGGGTGGTTATGCCCTGTTGGGGTTGCGCAGCAATTGGGAGCTCAATCGCGAAATCCAGTTGGAGCTGAAGGTCGATAACCTGCTGGACAAAGGTTACAGCCGGGCGTTGTACAGCTACCAAGGTAGCCAGTATGGGTATCGCGAGGAAGGTCGGGCGTGGATGTTCGGAGTGACCTGGACACCAGAGATCTGATCAAAAATAAGAGGTGTGTGGACCGGCCTCATCGCGAGCAAGCTCGCGATGAAAGCACCTCGGTCTCAGCGGTCTGACGCAATCAAATGACAAAGCTTGGCGGTCGCCTCGACCATCTGCCCACTCGGCCGCTCCAGGCCTTTGTCCGTCACCAAACGCAATTGCCCTTGTGCCACCGCCGCCACCTGCGGCCAGGCTTTCCACGCATCAAGCTGCGCCTGATCGCTGGCCAGAATCACCTCGGGATTACGCTGCAATACCGCCTCCACACTGACTTGCGGTGCCGGCAGCTTCAGGTCGGCAAACACGTTTTGCGCACCGCAGGCCTCCAGCGCATCGCTGATGATCTGCTCGCCGCCAACCGTATACAGCGGTCGATCCCAGACCTGATAGAACACTCGTAACGGCTTGTCCCGGCGATAGCGCTGGCGCAATTCATCCAGCCGCTGACGTAGATCGTTGGCCAATGAAATTCCACGTTCAGGCCGATCGAGCTGAGCGGCAATGGCCTCGATCTGTGCGGCGAGTTGGTCCAGGCTGCGGGGTTCGGCGACGAAGATGGGAATATTCAGTCGCTTGAGCTGGTCACGCTGGGCCGGGCCGACACTACCGGGCCATAGCAGCAACAGATCGGGCTTCAGGCTGAGCAAACGCTCCATATCCAGCTGGCCATAGCGGCCAACGGAGGGTAGGTCCTTGAGTTCGGCAGGTCGCTCACCGGCGTCCAGCACACCGACCAGGAGGTCGGCGGAGTCCAGTTCAACGACGATTTCAGAGAGCGATGGTGCGAGGCTGACAACCCGTTCGACCGCAACGGCCGAGCCACTGGCGGCCAGCAGCAACACCGCCAGCCAGAGCACGCGCATCAACCGAGTTGACGCGGAATACGATAGAGGTAGAACAACACGGCCGTCGACAGTGCCAGCAGCATCAGCGGCACGGCTTCGAGACCGACGAACACCGCCAGGGCAGCGATCCAGGCCGGTAGCCCGGCAGCCAGGAACGCCTTGCGCCGCTTGGTCGCCAGACTGATCCAGGCAGCAGGTTCTTCAGGGGTATCGACGGCTTTGTGGGTGGCGATCAGTGCATGTTTGTAGGCGCCGAAAAACTTCAGGCTGACAAACATCGAGGCAACTCCGGCGATGAACAACGGCATCGCCAGCACCGGCAGAATGGCTTCGCTTTGGCCGAACACCGCGTTGATCACAAACAGCGGCAACAAGGCCAGTGCCAGGTATTGCCACCAGTTGACGGACAGCCGCCGCCGCACCTGACCGCGGGTCACGCCCGGTCTACCTCGCCCTGATGCTCATTGCCCATCATGTGATCGAGCTTGCTGGCCTTGGTCGCCAGGTAGAGTCGGTTATGCGGATTGTGGCCGGTGTGCAGCGGCACGCGCTCGGCGACCACGATACCCATGTCGGTCAAGGCTTTGACCTTGCGCGGGTTGTTGGTCATCAGGCGCAGTGACTTCACGCCCAGATGTTCCAGCATCGGCAGGCACATGGCGTAGTCACGCTGGTCGGCGGCAAAGCCCAGGCGTTCGTTGGCTTCAACGGTGTCGGCGCCACCGTCCTGCAGCTCATAGGCGCGGATCTTGTTCAGCAGACCAATGCCCCGGCCTTCCTGACGCAGGTAGAGCAATACGCCACGACCTTCGCGGGCGATGGCCTGCAAGGCGGCCTCCAGTTGCGAGCCGCAGTCGCAACGCTGGCTGAACAGGGCATCCCCCGTCAGGCATTCGGAGTGCAACCGGCCGAGTACCGGGGCACCATCGTCGAATTCACCCAGGCTCAGCACAACGTGCTCGCGGCCGGTGGCTTCATCGAGAAAGCCATGCATGGTGAATTGCGCAAAAGGCGTTGGCAGCTTGGAAGCGGCGACAAAAACGACAGGCACCGGTGTGCTCCTGATCTAAAAGTCTGAAGATTCGCAGAGCCGGCATTGTAACAGCAGGTTCCGGAGGACGCTTAGGCTGAATTATCGGCGATAACTATCAAAATGTTTGATATACGCCGCACCACAATCAATGTGGGAGCAACTGCCTTCACCATTCCACTCGTCACCGCCCCCCATGCCTCCACCGATCAACCGCTCTCCTGATTAACGCCTGCCCCCCCGGTCAGGCGAAAAACCACACCAGCCCCTGCATCGCCAACCAGGCGAACACCCCTGCCAGGACATCATCGAGCATGATGCCGACACCGCCATGTACGTGCCGGTCAATCCAGCGTATCGGCCATGGTTTGAGGATGTCGAAGAAGCGGAACATCAGGAAACCCGCCAGCAACCACTGCCAGCCTTCCGGCACCAGCCACAGGGTGATCCACATCCCGACCATTTCGTCCCAGACGATGCCTTCATGATCGTGTACCCGCAAATCGTCGGCCACTTTGCCGCACAGCCAGAAGCCGAACAGCATGGTGATGCCCAACATCAGCCAGTAACCCCAGTCGGGCAGCATCTGCCACAACGGAATAAAGGGCAGCGCAACCAACGACCCCCAAGTGCCGGGCGCCTTTGGCAAGGTGCCCGAGCCAAAGCCGAACGCCAGGAAATGCCATGGATTACGCCAGACCGACGGCGGTACGAATTCCGCCGGGACCTGTTTGGGATGATCTGTCACGGTGACTCCCGAAAATGTTGATAACCCCGGGTTTGCGGGGTGATGTCTTTGCCATCGGCGTCCAGCAGCTTCACGCCTTGCCCCGTCACCACTTGACCAATCACATGGATCGGCCAGCCATCGGCCAGCAATAGCGGCAACTCGACGGACGGTAAGGTGAAGACCAGGACGTAGTCGTCGCCGCCGCTCAGGGCCGCAACCTGTGCGTCCGATTGGCCAAGAAAGTCGACCAGGCTCTGCGACAGTGGCAAACGATCCCGCTCGACTTCGATACCAACCTTCGACGCCAGCGCGATATGCCCGCAATCCGCAAGCAGGCCGTCGGAGATATCCAGCGCCGAAGTGGCCTTGCCCCGTAGCGCCTGACCCAAACCGAGCTGCGGTTGTGGCGACCAGTAATGCGCCAGCAACGGCTCGGCAATGCTCGTTTCGGCGGTGCGCTGGCCGAGCACCAAGGGCAAGGCACCGGCGGCATTGCCCAGGTTGCCGCCGACACACAACAGGTCGCCCGGTTGCGCACCGCTGCGGGTCAGCGCCTGACCGGCCGGCACGCGGCCGAACACGGTCATCGTCAGGCTCAGCGGCCCACGGGTCGTGTCACCGCCCACCAGTGCCACGCTGCAGCTTTGCGCCATCTGGTTCAAACCACGGGCATAGGCTTGCAGCCAATCGGCGGTCACCGTCGGCAAGGTCAGGGCAAGGGTAAAGGCAATCGGGGTGGCACCCATGGCGGCCAGGTCGCTGACGGCCACGGCCAGCGAGCGCTGACCGAGCAGAAACGGATCGCAGGGATCGGCAAAATGCACGCCAGCCACCAACGTATCGGTAGAAATCGCCATCTGCTCCCCGGAGGGAACAGCCAGCAAGGCGCAGTCATCGCCAATCCCGAGGGCAACGCCTTCGCCGCCCTGCGCACAAGGCGCGGCGGCGAAGAAATTGCGGATCAGCTCAAACTCGCCCATCAGGTATCCTGTCCAAACGCCAATCAGCGCTTGAACGCCTTGACTTCAGCTTCACGCAGACGCGGGGCCAGCTTGTCGAGCACACCGTTGACGAACTTGTGGCCGTCGGTGGAACCGAAGACCTTGGCCAGTTCGATACCTTCGTTGATCACAACGCGGTACGGCACGTCGACGCGCTTGAGCAGCTCCCAGGTCGACAGGCGCAGAACTGCCAGTTCAACCGGGTCCAGCTCTTCGATGGTCAAGTCCAGGCATGGCGTGAGCGCGGTGTCGATTTCAGTCTTGAATTGCGGAACCCCGTGCAGGATTTCGCGGAAGTACGCGCCGTCGACATCGCTGAAATCGTTATCGACCCGGAACTGCGCTTCGATCTCGTTCAGCGACTGCTTGGCCATGTGCCATTGGTACAGCGCCTGGGTCGCGAGCTGACGGGCTTCGCGACGCTTGGCGCTTTTCGATGGCTTGCCGGCATCCGCAGGCTTTGGATCGCGCGGGTTGAAACGATCGCTTTCGTCGCTAATCACTTGGCCTCCAACTGCGCCAGCAGGCTGACCATTTCCAGAGCGGACAGGGCAGCTTCAGCACCTTTGTTGCCGGCCTTGGTTCCGGAACGCTCGATGGCTTGCTCGATGGAGTCAACGGTCAGCACGCCGAATGCAACCGGTACGCCGAACTCCATGGACACCTGGGCCAAGCCCTTGGTGCATTCGCCAGCCACGTATTCGAAGTGCGGAGTGCCGCCACGAATGACTGCGCCCAGGGCGATGATTGCCGCGAACTCGCCTTTCTGGGCGACTTTCTGCGCAACCAGCGGAATTTCGAAGGCGCCAGGTGCGCGGATGATGGTGATGTCGCTTTCGCTCACGCCGTGGCGAACCAGGGCATCAACTGCACCGCTGACCAGACTTTCAACGACGAAGCTGTTGAAACGGCCCACTACCAGAGCGTAGCGGCCTTTAGGGGCGATGAAGGTACCTTCGATGGTCTTCAGGGTCATTCGTTAGATCTCTTAAAGAGCCGGGACGCGTCTTCTACGCGCCCCTCAGTGATTTATTTGCCGCGAATTCAAGGCCGGAAACAACCGGTCATTATTCGGAGGGCACGTATTCTACAACTTCCAGATCGAAACCGGATATCGCATTAAATTTCATCGGTGCCGACATCAGGCGCATTTTGCGTACGCCAAGGTCGCGCAGGATCTGCGAACCGGCACCGACAGTGCTGTAGGTGGTCGGTTTTTTCACGGCCGCGTGATCGGCGGTTTCACGGATATGCGCCAGCAAGACGTCGCCATCGAGCGGGTGACCGAGCAACAGCACCACGCCGCTACCGGCCTCGGCAACCGCGGACATGGCGGCGCGCAGGCTCCAGCGGCCCGGTTGCTTGACCATCAGCAGGTCACGCAGCGGGTCCATGTTGTGCACGCGAACCAGGGTCGGCTCTTCGGCACACACGTTGCCCAGGGTCAGAGCCATGTGCACGTCGCCTTCCACGGAATCACGATAGGTCACCAGGTTGAATTGGCCCAGTTCGCTGTCCAGTGGCTGCTCGGCAATCCGCTGAACGGTACGTTCGTGGATCATCCGGTAGTGAATCAGGTCGGCGATCGTGCCGATCTTGATGTCGTGTTCGGCGGCAAAGGCTTCCAGCTCAGCGCGACGGGACATGGTGCCGTCGTCGTTCATCACTTCGCAGATCACCCCGCTCGGCTCGAAACCGGCCATGCGCGCCAGGTCGCACGCCGCTTCGGTGTGGCCAGCACGGGCCAGGGTGCCGCCGGCCTGGGCCATCAGCGGGAAGATGTGGCCCGGGCTGACGATGTCTTCAGCCTTGGCATCACGGGCGGCGGCGGCCTGCACGGTGCGCGCACGGTCGGCGGCGGAAATGCCGGTGGTCACGCCGGTGGCCGCTTCGATCGATACGGTGAACTTGGTGCCGAAACCGGACCCGTTGCGCGGCGCCATCAACGGCAGCTTGAGCAGTTCGCAGCGCTCGCGGCTCATCGGCATGCAGATCAGGCCACGGGCGTGCTTGGCCATGAAGTTGATGTGCTCGGGCTTGCAGCACTCGGCGGCCATGATCAGGTCGCCTTCGTTCTCGCGGTCTTCGTCATCCATGAGGATGACCATCTTGCCTTGGCGGATGTCTTCAACCAGTTCTTCGATGCTATTGAGCGCCACAAGGCACCCCCCTTCTTTCGAAATTAGAGCTCAGGATTTGAGGTAGCCGTTTTGGGCCAGAAAGCTTTCGGTAATGGTGCTGCCGACAGTCGGCTCTGCGGCCTTGTCGCCCAGCAGCAGACGCTCCAGGTAACGGGCCAGCAAGTCCACTTCCAGGTTCACCCGGCGGCCTGGCTGGTACGACGCCATGATGGTTTCGCTCAGGGTGTGGGGAATGATGGTCAGCAGGAACTCGGCGCCATCGACTGCGTTCACGGTGAGGCTGGTGCCGTCGACGGTGATCGAGCCTTTATGGGCGATGTACTTGGCCAGGTCCTTCGGCGCGCGAATGCGAAATTCCACGGCGCGCGCATTTTCGGTACGGGCAACCACTTCGCCCACGCCGTCGACGTGACCGCTGACCAGATGCCCGCCGAGGCGAGTGGTTGGGGTCAGGGCTTTTTCCAGATTGACCGGGCTGCCGCTTTTCAGGTCGTTCATGGCGGTGCAATCGAGGGTTTCTCGGCTGACGTCCGCCGCAAAGCCATTGCCTGGCAACTCGACGGCAGTCAGGCACACGCCGTTGACCGCGATGCTGTCACCCAGTTTGACGTCGCTCAGGTCGAGCTTGCCGGTTTCGACGTGTACCCGCACATCACCGCCCTTTGGGGTCAATGCACGAATACTGCCGATGGATTCGATGATGCCGGTAAACATGAGGTTCTCCTCGAGAACAAAGCCAAAGCTTGCGCGATGGCCGGAAATTATACGCTTGCTACTGGCAAAGGAATGGCGATGACTCGCCAGTCATCGCCAACGGCACGAATTTCGATGATTTTGAGCTCGGGCGCATCCTTCATTTGCACGAGCGGCCAGTCCAGCAGCGGCCGCGCCGAGGAACCCAGGAACTTGCCGGCAATGAAAATCTGGAACTCGTCCACCAGACCGAGTTGGGCAAAGGCACCTGCCAGGCGCGGGCCGGCCTCGACCAGCACTTCGTTGACGCCACGGGTTGCGAGTTCAACCAATAGCTGACGCAGATCGACCTGACCGTCGTAGCCCGGCACGATCAGGCACTCCGGACCGTTGGCATATTGCTCTTCAACCGCCACGCAGGTGGCGACCAGCGCCGGGCCTGCCTTGAAGAACGGTGCATCCAGCGGCACCCGCAGGCGGCCGTCGACCAACACCCGCAGCGGCGGACGGCTCATGACCAAGGCTGTTTGCTCTGCATCCAGCCCCAACTCATCGGCGCGCACGGTCAACCGTGCGTTGTCCGCCAGCACCGTATCGGCGCCGGTCAGTACCACACTGGCTTGGGCGCGCAGACGCTGAACCGCCGAGCGCGCCGCCGGGCCGGTGATCCACTGGCTTTCGCCGCTTTCCATGGCGGTTCGCCCGTCGAGGCTCATGGCCAACTTGACCCGCACGAACGGCAAGCCGTGTTCCATGCGTTTCAGAAAGCCTTGATTAAGCTTGCGCGCCTCGCTTTCCAACACGCCGCTTTCGGTGGCGATACCGGCCTGTGTCAGGCGTTGCAGACCGCGACCGGCGACTTCCGGGTTCGGGTCCTGCATCGCCGCGACCACGCGGGCCACACCGGCATTGACCAGTGCATCGGCACAGGGCGGTGTACGGCCGTGATGGCTGCAAGGCTCAAGTGTCACGTAAGCGGTGGCGCCACGAGCCTGCTCACCGGCCGCGCGCAGGGCGTGGACTTCAGCGTGGGGCTCACCGGCGCGCTCGTGCCAGCCTTCGCCGACAATCTGCCCACCCTGCACGATCACGCAACCGACCCGCGGATTGGGGTGCGTCGTGTAATGCCCCTTGCGCGCCAATTCCAGGGCACGGGCCATGAATTGGGCGTCGAGGATGGCTTGTTCGGCGCAAGTGGTCATTCTTTCACCGGTTCACGGGCCAGGCGATCAATCTCTTCGCGGAACTCGTTGAGGTCCTGGAAGCGGCGATACACCGAAGCGAAGCGGATGTAGGCGACTTCGTCGAGCTTCTGCAGCTCGGCCATCACCAGTTCGCCGACCACGAGGGATTTGACCTCGCGTTCGCCGGTGGCGCGCAGTTTGTGTTTGATGTGCACCAGCGACGACTCGAGCCGCTCGACACTCACCGGGCGCTTTTCCAGCGCGCGCTGCATGCCGGCGCGGAGTTTTTCTTCGTCGAACGGCTGGCGACTGCCGTCGGTTTTGATCAGGCGCGGCAACACCAGTTCAGCCGTCTCGAACGTCGTGAAACGCTCGCCGCAGGCCAGGCATTCACGCCGGCGGCGCACCTGTTCGCCCTCGGCGACCAGACGCGAGTCGATGACCTTGGTGTCGTTGGCACCGCAGAAGGGACAGTGCATGGTGGCAGGCAACAAAAAAAGGGAGGGCCATGGTAGCGCATCCCCGTGGCAAGACAAGCCATAGGGTTTGCGGTATACAGACGGGATGATCACTTGATCCATGGAATTCAGCGTTATGGAGCCACCAATGTCGTTACGTCCGCTCATTTTGCTCAGCGTTTTCAGCCTGCTGGTGGCTTGCAGCAGCGATGCGCCCAAGCCCCAGTCGCCAACGCCTGGCCCGGCGCCGCAGCAAGCGCAGAAGAAAGCCCGGGAGGCCGCCGCACTTGGCCCGCTGCCAGCCCATCAGCGTGAACTGAGCGGCACCTTGCAAGGCGTTCCAGCTGGCGCTGAAGTCGAACTGGCATTGCTGGTGATCGACGATAAGGACCGCCCGCAACAATTGCTCGCCAGTTCCAGCCTGATCGGCAACAACCAGGTGCTGCCGTTTCACCTGCGCTTCAATCCGCAATCCTTCCCGGCCGGGGCCCGCGTTGAACTGCGAGGCCGCGCCAGTCAGTCCGGGCAGTTGATCCTGCACCTGCCGTCGCAACTGATTACCCAGCCGACCACCCAGGCCCTGGGCCAACTGCAATTCGTCAAAGCCCCATGAGTGCACCGCTCGACCTGCAAAAGGCGTTGAGTGAACTGCTCGGTGATGCGCAATTAGTCGCCTGTGAGTTACCAGGGACCGACCTGAAGTTGTGGCTGATCGACGGCAACAACATGGACCGCGCCTTCAGCCCGGAAGAGACCCGGCGGATTTTGCATGAGCCGCCGTACTGGAGTTTCTGCTGGGCCAGCGGTCTGGCCGTGGCCCGTTATCTGGCCGACAACCCGCATTGGGTCGAAGGCAAGCGGGTGCTGGATTTTGGCGCCGGCTCTGGCGTGGCGGGGATTGCCGCTGCCAAAGCCGGCGCGCTCGAAGTGCTGGCCTGCGACCTCGACCCGCTGGCGATTGCCGCGTGTCGGGCCAATGCCGAGCTCAATGACGTAGAGCTCAACTACTCGACGGATTTTTTCGCCGAGGCCGATCGCTTCGATCTGATCCTGGTGGCGGATGTGCTGTACGACCGGGCCAACCTGCCACTGCTCGACCAGTTCCTCAGCCGCGGCCGAGAGGCGCTTGTGGCGGATTCCCGAGTGCGGGACTTTCGCCATCCGCTATATCGGCGCATAGACATGCTGGAGGCGATGACCCTGCCGGATCTGGCCGAGCCCCACGAGTTTCGGCATGTGAGCCTCTACCACGCCGCCCGCGCCTGACCGTATAGTTGCCCCATTCACGCTTTTACGAGATCCCCCATGAGTCAGGAAACGCCGTACATCTTCGACGCCACGACTGCCGATTTCGACCAGTCGGTGATCGAGAACTCTTTCCACAAGCCGGTGCTGGTGGATTTCTGGGCCGAATGGTGCGCGCCCTGCAAAGTGCTGATGCCGATGCTGCAGAGCATTGCCGAGAGCTATCAGGGTGAGTTGCTGTTGGCCAAGGTCAACTGCGACATCGAACAAGACATCGTCGCCCGCTTCGGCATCCGCAGCCTGCCGACCGTGGTGCTGTTCAAGGACGGCCAGCCTGTCGATGGCTTTGCCGGTGCGCAGCCGGAGTCGGCCGTGCGTGCCCTGCTCGAACCCCATGTGCAGATGCCGCCACCGGCCGCCGCCGATCCGTTCGAACAGGCCCAGGCGCTGTTCGACGACAGCCGTTTTGCCGATGCCGAAGCGCAGCTCAAAGTGATCCTGGGTGAAGACAACACTAACGCCAAGGCACTGATCCTGTACGCCCGCTGCCTGACCGAGCGCGGTGAACTGGGCGAAGCGCAAACCGTGCTGGATGCGGTCAAGAGCGACGAGCACAAGGCCGCGCTGGCCGGCGCCAAGGCACAGATCAAGTTTCTCGGTTTGGCCAAGGACCTGCCGGATGCCGCCGACCTGAAGGCCCGACTGGCGAAAGACCCGCTGGACGATGAGGCGGTCTATCAACTGGCCATCCAGCAACTGGCCCGTCAGCAGTACGACGCCGCGCTGGATGCATTGCTGAAGTTGTTTACCCGCAACCGCAGCTACAGCGAAGGCTTGCCGCACAAGACCTTGCTGCAGGTGTTCGAGTTGTTGGGCAACGATCATCCGTTGGTCAGCACGTACCGCCGCAAGTTGTTTGCTGCGTTGTACTAAGCCGACCCTGTAGGAGCGAGCTTGCTCGCGAAAAACCTGAGAGCACCGAGGTGAATCAGGTTCCCGCGTTATCGTTGACGTCCATCGCGAGCAAACTCGCTCCTACTCCAACCAGCGATACAGCGGTGTATCCCCGCCGCTTTCCACCTTCACATCCGAACTGTGACGCAGGCGCACCAGCAGCCGTTTGCCCGATGCTGCACTGCCGGTCAGGCCTTCGAGCTGATCGAGCAGGTCCGGGCCACTGAGCTGCCCGGCCTTGCGCAGCAAATCCCGGGCGATCTGCCACAGCGCATCATCCTGGTTCAACGGTTTCGCCGTTGGCACGCTGACCGGGGTTTTTTCCACCTGCAACTGCGCCCCTAGTCGCGTCCAGTCCGCGTCGTCCATCTCCAGGGTCAAATCCACCGGCCAGTCGCCGATGCTTCCGCGAATTCGCAACATGGGTCTGCTCCCGCACATTTCTTCCCTACATGCTCCCATGGGACTTGTGCAACACCAAGCAGACAGTCAAACTCTGCGCAATTACGTTATAAGATTACATAACAATTTCTTCATTTTACTTTTCGGAGACTCGCCATGCGTCGTCTGCTTCTCGCCCTGCCGTTTGCCATGTTGCCGCTGACTGTCGCCCATGCCGCCGACGAACACGATCATGAGCATGGCAGCCTGGGTGCCCACGAACATGGTGTGGGACGCCTGAATGCGGCGCTGGACGGCAAGACCCTGGAGCTGGAACTGGAAAGCCCGGCCATGAACCTGGTGGGTTTCGAGCACGTCGCCAGCAGCGATGCCGACAAGGCTAAAGTCGCCGCTGTTCGCGCTCAGCTCGAAAAACCGCTGGCGCTGTTCAACCTTCCAACAGCCGCTGGTTGCGTGGTGGAAAACCAGGAGCTGGAAAGCCCGCTGTTCGGCGACAAGCCCGATGCCGACGATGATCACGATGAGGACGCCAAGGACGAAGACGGCCACGAACATCACCATGATCACAGCGAAATCCACGCTCACTATCAGTTCACTTGCGCCACGCCAGCGGCACTGAAGTCACTGGACCTGGCGAATATTTTCACCCGCTTCCCGGCCACCCAAAAAATTCAGGTACAACTGATCGGCCCGAGCGGGCAGCAAGGGGTTGAAGTGACGGCCAAGGCTGCCGCGCTGAAATTCTGACCCACTGTAGGAGCGAGCTTGCTCGCGATGGACGCCAACGATAACGCGGGCAACCTGATTCACCTCGGTGTTCTCAGGTTTTTCGCGAGCAAGCTCGCTCCTACAAGGGTTCACCACCAACCACACCGGTTTCACATGACCCAAGCACTCATCGAACTGTCCGACCTGGGCTTCAGCTGGCCCGGTCACCCGCCACTGCTGGACATCCCGGCGTTTCGCCTGGAGCACGGCGAAACCCTGTTCCTCAAAGGCCCGAGCGGCAGCGGCAAGACCACCCTGCTCGGTCTGCTCGGCGGCGTGCAAAAGCCTGATCGCGGCAGCATCCGCCTGCTCGGCCAGGAGCTGACGCAACTCTCGGCCGGTGCCCGCGACCACTTCCGCGTCGATCACACCGGCTACATCTTTCAGCAGTTCAACCTGCTGCCGTTTCTGTCGGTGCGTGAAAACGTCGAACTGCCCTGCCACTTCTCGAAACTACGCGCCGAACGGGCAAAACAACGCCACGGCAGCGTCGACAAAGCGGCCGCGACGCTGCTTGCCCACTTGGGTTTGAAGGATGAAAACATCCTCGGTCGCCGCGCCGATTCGTTGTCCATCGGCCAGCAGCAACGGGTCGCCGCCGCCCGCGCGCTGATCGGTCAGCCGGAACTGGTGATCGCCGACGAGCCGACCTCGGCCCTCGACTACGACGCCCGCGAGAACTTCATTCGCCTGCTGTTCGCCGAGTGCCGCGAAGCCGGCTCGAGCCTGTTGTTCGTCAGCCACGACCAGAGCCTGGCGCCGCTGTTCGACCACAACCTGTCGCTGGCCGAACTCAATCGCGCCGCTACCCCGTCCGAGGTCTGAGATGTATCTGTTTCGTCTAGCCATGGCCAGCCTGGCTAACCGTCGTTTCACCGCGATCCTCACGGCGTTCGCCATCGCCCTGTCGGTGTGCCTGTTGCTGGCAGTGGAGCGTGTGCGCACCGAAGCCAAGGCCAGTTTCGCCAGCACAATAAGCGGCACCGACCTGATCGTCGGCGCCCGCTCGGGCTCGGTGAACCTGCTGTTGTACTCGGTGTTCCGCATCGGCAACGCCACCAACAACATCCGCTGGGACAGCTTCGAACACTTCGCCAGCAACCCGAAAGTGAAGTGGGCGATCCCGATGTCCCTCGGCGACTCCCATCGCGGCTACCGGGTGATGGGCACCACCGAAGCCTACTTCGAGCATTACCAGTACGGTCGCCAGCAACACCTGCAACTGAGCGATGGCCGCGCCTTCGAAACCGACCCGTTCGAAGTGGTGCTCGGTGCCGAAGTGGCCGATGCACTGCACTACAAACTCGGTGACAAACTGGTGCTGGCCCATGGCGTGGCGGCGATCAGCCTGGTCAAGCACGACGACAAACCGTTCACTGTGGTCGGCATTCTCAAGCGCACCGGCACACCGGTGGACCGCACGCTGCACATCAGCCTCGGTGGCATGGAAGCGATTCACATCGACTGGCATAACGGCGTGCCGGCCCGGGGCGAGGGCCGCATCACGGCTGATCAGGCGCGCAATATGGACCTCACGCCGCAAGCGATCACCGCGTTCATGCTCGGCCTCAACAACAAGATTTCGACCTTTGCCCTGCAACGGGAAATCAACGAATTCCGTGGCGAGCCGATGCTGGCGATCCTGCCAGGCGTGGCGTTGCAAGAGCTGTGGAGTCTGATGGGCACTGCGGAAAAAGCCTTGTTCGTGGTCTCGCTGTTTGTGGTGCTGACCGGGTTGATCGGCATGCTCACAGCGATTCTCACCAGCCTCAACGAGCGCCGTCGGGAAATGGCGATCCTGCGCTCGGTGGGCGCACGCCCCTGGCACATCGCGACGCTGTTGGTACTCGAAGCCTTTGCCCTGGCGCTATCGGGCGTGATCGCCGGTGTGGCGTTGCTGTATGTGTGCATCGCGGCGGCCCAGGGTTATGTGCAAGCCAACTACGGCCTGTTCCTGCCGCTGTCCTGGCCGAGTGAGTATGAATGGACGCTACTCGGTGGCATCCTGATCGCCGCGTTGCTGATGGGCAGCGTGCCGGCCTGGCGCGCCTATCGCCAATCCCTGGCCGATGGCTTGTCGATCCGTTTATGAGGACGTTGAAAATGCCCCGCGCTGTACTTGCGCTGTTGATGCTGGTCGCCCTGCCCCTGTGGGCGGCCCAGCCAAAAGACCTGACCTGGTCGGAGATGATCCCGCCCGACGCGCCGAAAGAAGTGCCGAACATGACGCCGTTGCATGATCTGTCGCAGATGAGCAGTACGCTCTCGGCAGAGTCGGCGCCAGCAGCCAAGCAGGACATGCCCAACGCACCGGTGGTCAAGACCCTCGACGGCCAGAATATTCGCCTGCCGGGTTACATCGTGCCGCTGGAGGTGAGCGAGGAAGGACGTACCACGGAGTTTCTGCTGGTGCCGTATTTCGGCGCCTGCATCCATGTACCGCCACCGCCGTCGAACCAGATCGTGCACGTCAAGAGCGAAGTCGGCGTGAAGCTGGACGAGTTGTATCAGCCTTACTGGATCGAAGGCGCGTTGCAGGTCAAGGCGTCCACCAGCGAGTTGGCGGATGCCGGGTATCAGATGGAGGCGGACAAGATTTATCTGTATGAACTGCCGGAGTGAATCAGGTCGTTTTGTGTCGACTGTCAGTTCATCATCAGAAACATCACAAATTCCAGTCCTTGCCACTTTCATTGAGCTGCATCAAAAGACCGAATAGTTAGCCGCCTTACCATTGGACATCAAAATTTTTAACGTCCTCTGGAGCCCCCATGAACAAGTCCATGCTCAGCGCTTCGCTGGTTGCCCTTGCGCTCGCAGCCCCGCTCGCCAATGCCTTCGAAGCTGGCGACATCCTCCTTCGCGCCGGTGCAATCACCGTCAACCCGGAAGCCGACAGCTCCAGCGTCAAGGTCGATCAAGGCCCGCTGGCGGGCGCCGACCTGGGCGGCAAGGCGACACTGAGCAGCGACACGCAACTGGGCTTGAACTTCGCCTACATGCTCACCAACCACCTGGGTATCGAACTGCTGGCGGCCACACCGTTCGAGCATGACGTGAAACTCAAGGGCACGGCCCTGAGCGCGGCCAACGGCAAACTCGGCACCCTCAAGCACCTGCCACCGACCTTGAGCCTGGTGTACTACCCGCTGGATCCGAAGTCGGCCTTCCAGCCGTACGTCGGCGGCGGCATCAACTACACCTATATCTACGACGAACACGTTGGCAGCCAGGCCCAGTCCGCCGGTTTCAGCAACTTCAAGGCGGAAAACTCCTGGGGTCTGGCGTGGCAGGTCGGTGCTGACTACATGCTGACCGATAACATCATGATCAACGCCCAGGTGCGCTACATCGACATCGATACCCGCGCCACCGTCGAGAACAACTCGATCGCACCAGGCACCCGGGCACGGGTGGACGTCGATGTAGACCCGTTCATCTACATGGTGGGTCTGGGTTACAAGTTCTAAAGAACGTTCACGTGGTGGTGAATGAGGCTTGGTGGTGAGCAGACTTAAAAATGACGGCGACTGCTGCGCAGTCGAACGGGGCGATGCGGCGATCCGACGATCCCCCTCGCCACAGGAATTACACAAGCTGTAAGTAAATTCCGGCCGTGAAAAAGGCGCCTGTAAAAAGGCGCCTTTTTCATGTCCGCATGGAAGCGATCTATCGCCCCAGCAACCGCGCCAGCCCCACACGCATCGGTGTCTGCTCCGAGGTCGTGAAGCGTTCCAACAGGCGCCGGTTGTTCGCCCGGGAATGACGAATGTCACCGGAGCGTGCCGGGCCGTAGCTCACCGGTGGCAAATTGCCGACCACGGCTTCGAGCGCTTCGAGCATTTGCTTGAGGGTCGTCGCCTGGTTCCAGCCAACGTTGACCGCACCGACTTCGACCTGGGGCATTTCGATGGCCTGCACCAGCAAGTCGACCAGGTCTTCGACGTAGACAAAATCCCGGGTCTGCTCGCCATCGCCGAACACCGTGATCGGCAAGCCCTTCAGGGCGCGCTCGCTGAAAATGCTGATCACCCCGGAGTACGGCGAGGACGGATCCTGGCGCGGGCCGTAGATGTTGAAGAAGCGGAAAATCACCGGTTCCAGCCCATGCTGGCGATGGTAGAAGTCGAAGTATTGCTCGCTGGCCAGCTTGTCCACCGCATAAGGCGTCAACGGCGCCTTGGGCGTGTCTTCGTCGATCGACTCACCTTCGCCATTGTTGCCATACACCGCCGCACTGGAGGCAAACAGCACGCGTTTGACCCCGGTCTGGCGCATGGCTTCGCAGACGTTCAGCGTGCCGATGAAATTGCTCTGGTGTGTGCGCACCGGATCGTCCACCGAGGCCTGCACCGAAGCCACGGCGGCCAGGTGTGCAACGGCGCTGCATCCGGCCATCGCCTGGGCAACCAAAGCCGCATCGGCCACGTCGCCGACGATCAGTTCGACCCTGGGATTATCCAGCGGCAGATTGCTGTGCTTGCCGGTGGACAGGTCATCGAGAATCCGCACCGCATGGCCCCTGGCAAGCAGGGCGTCAGTCAGGTGTGAACCAATGAAACCGGCACCACCGGTGATCAAAACGGGGCTGTCAGCCATGACGATAGAACCTGTCCAATAGACCGGGAAGCGCCGCACGCCAGGCGCGTGGTTTGATTCCAAAGGTGTGCAGAATTTTTTTGCAAGCCAGTACCGCGTGTTGCGGTTCTTCGGCGGCATCCGGACGCGCGGCGTGGGCCTGGGCGGTCGGGGCTTCGATGGCCAGCGGATGCAGGCTGCGGGCCTCGGTCAGAATCGCCTGCCCCAGCGCCAGCGGCGTCGTCGCCTCATGCCCGGCGTAGTGGTAGGTGCCCCACAGCGGCGCCGCGCAATCGAGTTGCTTGAGCACTGAAATGATCACGCGGGCGGCATCGTCGACTGGCGTCGGATTGCCCCGTCGGTCGTCGGCCATCAGCAGCTCTTCGGGTTGTTCGGCACGGGCGAGGAAGCGGCCAAGGGCACCATCCGGGCTGTCGTCCAGCAGCCAGCCGAAACGCAGCAGCACGTGTTGTGGGCAGGTGGCGCGCACGCTTTGCTCGATCCGCCACAGCGCCTGCCCCCGCAGGCCCAGAGGCACCGGTTCGTCTTTTTCGCTGTAGGCGGTGGCACGGGAGCCGTCGAACACGCGATAGCTGGAGGGTTGCAGCAAGACGATGTTGTGGTGCTGGCACAGTTCCGCCAGACGCTCGATCGCGCGCTCCTGGCCGGCCAGGCGCGATTCGCTCACCGCCTCGGCCTGAAACCAGTCGAAGTAGTAGGCAAGGTTGATCAATGCATCGGGACGGGTGTCGTCGAGCAGTTGTGTCAGGCTCGCGGCATCCCAGCCGTCTTCGGGTGGGCGGGGGGCGAGGAAACCGATGTCTTCCTCCGCACCGAGGCGAATCAGCGCCTGCCCAAGGGCATTTCCGCCGCCCAGTAACATAAGGCGCATTCGCATAGAGTCAGCAGGCCCAGTCTGATTGAAACGATGGCTTTATCGACATCGCGCCCAGGCGATGTCGTTGATAATTGCCGGAATCGTTGCATTTTGCGGGTTTAGTGCGCAACCGTCACCCGTAAAGTGTAGATCCGGGGGGATTTGTGGTGCTGTCACTGGCCTCATCGCGAGCAAGCTCGCTCCCACAATGGTTTTGTGTAAACCGCTCCCCTGTGGGAGCGAGCTTGCTCACGATGGGGTCCTGTCAGTCAACAGAGATCCCCAAGCGGTACTTGCATCTTGGCCCACCCACCCGCATAACTTGCCGCATGAACCTGCCCATTCCCGCAGACAGTGCCCTGAGCGGCTTCCACCCTGCCGTCAGCGCCTGGTTCAGCCACACGTTCCCGGCGGTCACCGCCGCCCAGGCCCGGGCGTGGCCGCTGATCCGCCAGCGCCGCTCGACCCTGGTCGCCGCGCCCACCGGTTCCGGCAAGACCCTCACCGCCTTTCTCGCCGTCATCGATGACCTGGTGCACCGCGGCCTGGAAAGCCCCGAAGGCTTGCCCGACGCAACCCTGGTGGTCTACGTCTCGCCCCTCAAGGCATTGTCCAACGACATCCAGATCAACCTGCAAAACCCGCTGGCCGGCATTACCGAGCAATTGCGCATGATGGGCCTGCCCGAGTTGCAGATCACCACGGCCGTGCGCACCGGCGATACACCGCAAAAAGATCGTTCGGCAATGCGCAAGACCGCGCCGCACATACTGGTGACCACGCCGGAATCCCTGTATGTGCTGCTCGGCTCCGACTCTGGCCGGCAGATGCTCGGCACCGCACAAACGGTGATCGTCGACGAGATCCACGCCATGGCTGCCAGCAAACGCGGCAGCCACCTGGCACTGAGCCTTGAACGCCTGCAAGCCCTCTGCCCGGAGCCACTGCTGCGCATCGGTCTGTCGGCCACGCAAAAGCCCATCGAAGCCGTCTCGCGCTTCCTTGTCGGTCGCGACCGTCCGTGCGAGATCGTCGACATCGGCCACGCCCGCCCCCGCGACCTGGATATCGAAGTACCGCCCGTGCCGCTATCGGCCGTGATGGCCAACGATGTCTGGGAGTTGGTCTACGACCGCCTCGCCGCCCTCGCCCGGGAACACCGGACCACGCTGATCTTCGTCAACACCCGACGTCTGGCCGAACGCCTGAGCCGGCACCTGAGCGAGCGCCTGGGCAAGGATGCCGTCGCCGCCCACCACGGCAGCCTGGCCAAGGAATTTCGCCTGGATGCCGAGCAGCGACTCAAGCGCGGCGACCTGCAAGTGCTGATCGCCACCGCGTCGCTGGAACTGGGGATCGACATCGGCGACGTCGACCTGGTGTGCCAGATCGCCTCGCCGCGTTCGATTGCCGGGTTTCTGCAACGGGTCGGCCGTTCCGGGCACCAGGTCGGCGGCACGCCCAAGGGCCGTTTGTTCGCCACCACCCGGGACGACCTGATCGAATGCGCCGCGCTGCTCGACTGCGTGCGCCGGGGCGAACTCGATACCTTGCTGATCCCGCAAGCGCCGCTGGACGTGCTGGCGCAGCAGATCATCGCCGAGGTCAGTTGCCAGGAGTGGCCGGAACAAGCGCTACTGGAGATGCTGCGCCGCGCCTCGCCCTACGCCGGACTCGACGACAAACACTACCAGGCGCTGCTGCACATGCTCGCCGAGGGTTACAACGGTCGTCAGGGCATTCGTAGCGCCTACCTGCATCGCGACGCTGTGAACCGCACCCTGCGCGGCCGCCGGGGCGCGAAACTGACGGCGGTGACCAGTGGCGGGACCATTCCGGACAACGCCGACTACAGCGTGCTGCTGGAGCCTCAAGGGCTGAACATCGGCACCATCAACGAAGACTTCGCCGTGGAAAGCATTGCCGGGGATATCTTCCAGTTAGGCAACACGTCCTATCGGATCCTGCGGGTGGAAACCGGCAAAGTCCGGGTCGAGGATGCCCAGGGCCAGCCGCCGACCATTCCGTTCTGGCTCGGTGAAGCACCGGGGCGCAGTGCCGAATTGTCCTCGGCGGTGGCGCGCTTGCAGGCACAACTCGATGACCTGCTGGGGGCTGCGCCAGGTAACTTGCAGCCAGCGCTCGACTGGCTGACCGAGACCCTGGGTTTGAACATCGCCAGCGCCGAACAACTGGTGGATTACCTGGCCCGTGCGCGGCAAACGCTGGGTGCCCTGCCATCCCAAGACACATTGCTGATGGAGCGTTTTTTCGACGAGTCCGGCGGCACGCAACTGGTCATTCACACGCCGTTCGGCAGCCGCATCAACCGCGCCTGGGGCCTGGCCCTGCGCAAGCGTTTCTGTCGCACCTTCAATTTCGAATTGCAGGCCGCCGCCAGCGAAGACGCCATCGTGCTGTCGCTGTCCACCAGCCACAGTTTTGAACTGGACGACGTCTGGCGCTACTTGCACAGCAACAGTGCCGAACACATCCTGATTCAAGCCGTGCTCGACGCGCCGCTGTTCGGCGTGCGCTGGCGCTGGAATGCCGGGGTGGCCCTGGCGCTGCCGCGCTACAGCGGCGGGCGCAAAGTCCCGCCGCAGATCCAGCGGATGAAAAGCGAAGACCTGATCGCCAGCGTGTTTCCCGATCAGATCGCCTGCGTGGAAAACCTCGCCGGCGAACGGGAGATTCCCGACCATCCGCTGGTAGAGCAAACCCTCGATGACTGCCTGCACGATGCCATGGACAGTGAAGGCTGGCTGGCTTTGTTACGGCGTATGGAACGTGGCGACATTCGCCTGATCAGCCGCGACTTGCCGGCGCCTTCACCGCTGGCGGCGGAGATTCTCAGCGCCCGGCCCTATACCTTTCTCGACGATGCACCGCTGGAGGAACGTAGAACCCAGGCAGTGCTCAATCGGCGCTGGAGCGACCCGCAATCCACCGACGACCTCGGCGCCCTGGACGCCGAGGCGATTGCCGCCGTGCGCGACGAAGCCTGGCCAGCGCCCTGCGGGGTCGACGAAATGCACGAGGCCTTGATGAGCCTGGCGTGCATCACCGATACCGAGGCCGGCGCCAACCCGCAGTGGTTCGACTGGCTCAAGACCCTGGCCGACAGCGGCCGCGCGAGCCGTATGCAGATCAACGCCGGGCAATCGCTGTGGCTGGCGCTGGAGCGCCTGACCTGCCTGCAGGCGATTTTTCCACAGGCCGAAATGACGCCATCGCTGCAAGCGCTGCCGGACTTCGACGAAGTCTGGGAGGCCGACGACGCCATCCTCGAACTGATCCGCGCGCGGCTCAGCGCCTTCGGGCCACTGGCGCTCGAGCGTATTGCCGAACCACTCGGCTTGCCCGCTGCGCAGGTCAACCAGGCCCTGGCGCAACTGGAACGCGAAGGCTACGTGCTGCGCGGTCGCTTTACCCCGGGCACTACCCGGGAAGAATGGTGCGAGCGACATTTGCTGGCGCGGATTCACCGCTATACGGTCAAGCGCCTGCGCCGGGAAATCGAACCGGTGGCGTTGCAGGATTTCATGCGATTCCTGTTCGACTGGCAGCATATATCGAGCGCAAGCAAGGGTCAGGGCGCCGCGGTACTGCCAGCCGTCGTCGCGCAATTCGAAGGCTACCCTGCTGCCGCTTCAGCCTGGGACAGCGACATCCTGCCGGCGCGGATCAAGGACTACTCGGCGACCTGGCTGGATGAGTTGTGCCGCAGCGGCAGACTGGTGTGGACGCGCCTGACTGCGCGCAACAAAAGCGCCAGCACCGCGCTGCGCAGCACGCCGATTGTGTTGCTGCCGCGCAACCGGGTGGGCCTCTGGAGCGGCTTGACCGAACAGACGCCCGTCAGCGAACTGTCGCCGAAAGCGCAAAAGGTCCACGCCGCCCTCAGCCAGCACGGCGCGCTGTTTTTCGATGAGCTGATTCATGAGGCCCACCTGCTGCGTTCGGAACTGGAAATCGCCTTGCAGGAACTGGTGGGCGCCGGGCTGGTGAACGCCGACAGCTTCGCCGGGTTACGCGCACTGATCACCCCGGCCAGCAAGCGCCAGCCTCGCAACAGTCGACGCGGGCGCGGGGCATTTATCGGTGGCATGGACGACGCCGGGCGCTGGGCCTTGTTGCGACGTATGCCTGTCGCGCCGGTGGTGCAAAACCAGCGGACGCCAGCCGATACCCTTGAGCACATCGCCTTGACCTTGCTGCGTCGTTACGGCGTGGTGTTCTGGCGTTTGCTGGAACGTGAGGCGGACTGGCTGCCGAGCTGGCGCGAACTGCTGCGTACTTTCCATCGTCTGGAGGCACGCGGAGAGATTCGTGGCGGACGGTTTGTCAGCGGGCTGGCGGGTGAGCAATTCGCCTTGCCCGAGGCTATTCCCTTGTTGCGAGAGGTACGGCGTCGACCCCAAGACGGCAGCCTGGTCGCGGTGTGCGGGGTCGATCCGCTGAACCTCGCCGGCACGCTATTGCCCGGCGCGAAAGTCCCGGCACTGGCGAGCAATCGGCTGGTGTATCGCGACGGGTTGGCGGTTGCTGCCGAGATTGCCGGCAAGCAGCAGATCTGGGTGGAACTGGATGAACGGGCGATGGCTGAAGTGCGTAGTAAGCTTATCCGGCATTAATGGCGTCTGGACCGGCCCCATCGCGAGCAAGCTCGCTCCCGCAGTGATCTCTGTTGTGCCGAAAATTTGTAATCACAGAAGATCCCCTGTGGCAGCGAGCTTGCTCGCGATGGGGCCAGACCAGCCACTGAAAGCCCCAAGTACTAAACTGACTATTGAGGCCGCGGCCGCTCCGGCATCAACACCGCCGAATGCTCCGGTGCGGTATCTCCCTCCTTCAGTGGCTCGACCGCATGCCTCGGCACCAGCGCCTGCTGTGGATAAGTCTGCGCGAAATGCACCCACGGGCAGTTATCCACAAGCTTTTTCAGGCGCTGGTTAAAGGCCCGGCTCACGGCATATTGGCCGCCGGACACCGTGCGGAATTGCGCGGTCAGCACCACGCCGTTGAGGTCCATTTTGTCGACGCCAAACACATCCAGCGGCCCTTGCAGGTTGTAACGCAAGAATGGGTCGCTGCTGATGGAGTGCCCGGCCTCGCGGATCAGTTCGATGGCCTTGTCGACATCGGTGTCGTAGGTGAATTGCACCGAGAAAAACGCATAGGCGAATTGCCGCGATTGGTTGGTCACGGCCTTGATCTGCCCGAACGGCACCGAGTGCACAAAGCCCTTGCCATCGCGCAGGCGCAAGGTACGGATGGTCAGGCCTTCGACCGTGCCGGCATGCCCGGAATCGAGCACCACCCAGTCGCCGATGGACAGGGTGTCTTCGATGATGATGAACAGCCCGGTGATCACGTCCTGCACCAGTTGCTGGGAGCCGAAACCGATTGCCAGGCCGATAACCCCGGCACCAGCCAGGAATGGCGCGACGTTGATCCCAAGGTTGGCCATGGTGGTGATCGCGCATATCACCACCAGGATGATTTTGATCGCGTTGCGCAGCAGCGGCAGGATGGTTTTCACCCGTGTACTCGGCTGACGCGCCGAGCGCTTGTTGGTTGGCGGTTTCAGAGCTTCCTGAATCGCCGTGTCGAGTACCACCCAGACCATCCAGGTCACCAGCAGGATCAGACCGATGTGGCCCAGGGAATCACTGATCGCCCGGCCCACGGCATTGGTCACCGCGAATTCGAACAGCGACACGCCCCAGATCCGCCCGAGGATATCGATGAACACGATGGCCATGCCGATACGCAACAAGGCATGTGACAAATTGAGAAAGCGCTCCTTGTACGCGCTGCTGCGGCGCAGGTCCGCTTCGCTGCGCGTCTTGAACAGATGATGCAGCGTGGTGCTGATAAACACCGTGGCGATCAGCAGCACCGTGGTGAACAAGGCGCTGCGCAGCACTCTCTGGTTGTCCACCCCGGCGCCGATCAGGTTGATGATCGATACCAGTACCATCAACAGAATCGGCCAATACCAGAGCCCGGAAAATATCCGCAGGGTTTCACGCAACGCCGGCTGGCTGAGGCGCTGGGCCAGCGGCAGGATGCGGATCACATGGGCGACTGGGCGACGCATGCGGATCACCAGCAAGCCGAAGGAAATCGACGCTGTCAATCCAGTGAACACGGCGATGCTGCTGGTGAGATTGCTGCCCAGTTGATGGGCGATCTGCGGGCTGGTCAGGGCATCGCTCAGGGCCACCAGAAAACCGATGCCGAACAGCGGTCGTGGGCTGTGTTGTCGAATAATCTGCACCGCCCGCCGCTTGTGTCCGGCATTGAACATCACCACCAGCGACAGCACCAATGACGCGGCAAAGATCCCGGCACTGGTGGCATAGGCAAAACACAACGCCAGCGCCCTTCCCGCCGATATCGGCAAAAACTGGCTGGCATAAATCGTCAACGGCAGACTGATCACCGCCGGAAGGGTGTAGGGCAGCACATAACCGAGCAACGCCTGGCCCCGTTCCCGACTGAGCAGCAGACGGTGCTCGCACAGGCGCCTGGCGGCCATCCGCCCAAGCACCCAAAGACAGGCAAACACGGCCGCCCACACGCAGGTCAGCAGCAGGAAATCGCCGGCGACGCGCCAGGGCGAACGGGCCGATGGCTTATTGACCAATTGATCCACTTCATCGGCCGCGAGGTCGGCACGCAGGCGCCAGACGTCGAGAAGGTTTTCGTTGAGATCGAGTTTGGTCTGGACCTCGTCGATGCTTGAACTGATGGCCCCCAGTAATCCGCCTTGCACCAGCGGTTCAGGGTGGGCTGGTGGGGTCACGGCGGTCGCGGTGGCCGGCAGCCCCGGTATCGCGCCGGCTTCCAGTTGCTCGCTACCCACAAACAGCAACGCTCCCAGCAGTATCGCGGTCTTGAGCCTGATCAAAACACCCGCTCCTTTGGCTGTGTCGGTAAGGAACTGATCGAGAAATGTCTGGCAAGTTCGGATATTGCCCGCAGATAGCAGGACGGCGATGCCTTCCTGTGCCACAGACTAACACTCTCGCTCGCGACCTTTGCGCCCAAGGCAAATATCAAATGCTCGCCCCTGTATTTTTCCGCACGATCCGAACCACGACACTGCGCTCCATCGAATGAATCCACCGGAGTTGCAGCCATGCCCATTGCCTTGCTCGCGCTGACCCTCAGCGCCTTTGCCATCGGGACGACCGAGTTCGTCATCGTTGGCCTGTTACCCACCATCGGCGCCGACCTCGGCGTCAGTCTGCCATCCGCCGGCCTGCTGGTCAGCCTGTATGCCCTTGGCGTTGCCGTCGGCGCCCCGGTGCTGACCGCCCTCACCGGCAAGGTTCCGCGAAAATTGCTGCTGTTGTCGCTGATGGTGCTGTTCACCCTCGGTAACCTGCTGGCGTGGCAAGCACCGAGTTACGAGTCGTTGATCCTCGCACGGATCGTTACCGGCCTGGCCCATGGGGTGTTTTTCTCGATCGGCTCGACCATCGCCACCAGTCTAGTGCCGAAGGAAAAAGCCGCCAGCGCGATTGCCATCATGTTCACCGGCCTGACCGTGGCGCTGGTCACCGGTGTGCCGCTGGGGACATTCATCGGCCAGCATTTCGGCTG
The DNA here is from genome assembly GCF_058791055.1 of Pseudomonas sp. EU05-FHT14B02. Lineage (NCBI taxonomy): Bacteria > Pseudomonadati > Pseudomonadota > Gammaproteobacteria > Pseudomonadales > Pseudomonadaceae > Pseudomonas > Pseudomonas sp. EU05-FHT14B02. Next base: position 207,932 of record NZ_JBYTDD010000004.1, read on the forward strand.
GCGTGAAACCTTCCTCGCCGTTTCGGCCCTGGGCGTGATCGCCTTCATCGGCAGCCTGATATACGTGCCGAAAAATATCGCCCACAGCAAACCCGCATCGCTGTTGCAGCAATTGCAGGTGCTCAAGCAACCACGCCTGCTGCTGGTGTATGCGATGACGGCCGTCGGCTACGGCGGTTCATTCATTGCCTTTACCTTCCTCGCGCCGATTCTTCAGGACCTTTCCGGCTTCAGCGCCAGCACCGTCAGCCTGGTGTTGCTGGTCTACGGCATCTCCGTGGCCGTCGGCAATATCTGGGGCGGCAAACTGGCGGACAAACGCGGCCCGATCAGCGCTCTGAAAATCATCTTTGCTCTGCTCGCCGCCGTGTTGTTCGTGCTGACTTTCACCGCCGGTAATCCTTGGCTCGCGCTGGCCACCGTGCTGGTCTGGGGCGCCGTGGCATTCGGCAACGTGCCGGGGTTGCAGGTGTATGTGGTGCGTCAGGCTGAGCATCACACCCCGCAGGCGGTGGACGTGGCGTCCGGTCTGAACATCGCGGCGTTCAACCTCGGCATTGCCGGTGGCGCGTGGGGTGGTGGCCTCATCGTCGCCCACATGGGGTTGATTCACACCGCATGGATCGGTGGCCTGGTGGTGTTGGTGGCGCTGGCATTGACCGCATGGAGTGGACGCCTTGATCGCCTCGGCCCGGTGTATGCAGAACCGGCCGAGGGTTCTGCCCGCGTTATCACCGGCCACGGATAAACCCTGTGTGGGGCTTGCTCGCGAAGGTGGCTTATCAGTCACATCCATGTTGAATGGACCGCCGTTATCGCGAGCAAGCTCGCTCCTACAGTTGTTCGGTGGTGTTCTACAGAGAATGTACCGTCCGTAGTCCCATCGAAACTTTCGCCGCCGCCCCGGAGTCATCCAAAAACAGGGGCCGTCAGGCGGGAGGCGACATGACAGCGAATCACACCGATATTCCCGCACACTCAAACGCAACCGGCATGCAGGTACAGGGGCCGTCCGTCACTTGTCGTTTCAAGGTGCTGACGGTCAATACCCATAAAGGTTTCACCGCACTCAACCGGCGCTTCATCCTGCCGGAACTGCGTGAAGCGGTGCGCAGTGTGTCTGCCGATGTGGTGTTTTTGCAGGAAGTCCACGGCACCCACGAACAGCATCCCAGGCGCTACACCAACTGGCCGGCGATGCCGCAATACGAATTCCTCGCCGACAGCCTGTGGCCGCAGTTCGCCTATGGCCGCAATGCGGTGTATCCGGCGGGCGATCACGGCAATGCGCTGTTGTCGAAGTTCCAGATCATCCGCCACGACAACCTCGACGTGTCCATCAGCGGCCACGAGAACCGTGGGATCTTGCATTGCGTATTGCGCTTGCCCGGCGACGGCCAGGAGGTGCATGCGATTTGCGTGCATCTGGGGCTGCGCGAAACCCATCGCACCGCGCAACTGAAGCTGCTCACCCAGCGCCTGGACGCCCTGCCCGGCAACGCCCCGGTGATTGTCGCCGGGGACTTCAACGATTGGCGCCAGCGCGCCGATGCATTGCTCACGCCCAGCGGGTTGCGCGAAGTCTTCGACGAGCACCATGGCAAACCGGCGCGCAGTTTCCCCGCACGCCTGCCGGCATTGCGTCTGGACCGCATCTACGTACGCAACCTCAAGGCCAGCCATCCGCAAGTATTGACCTCTCGGCCCTGGTCGCACCTTTCCGACCACGCCCCGCTGTCGGTGGAGATCGAGCTATGAGCAGCCATTCGATGGAAAAAAACACACTGGAACACATCCCCGCTCCGCCCACCCGCGAGCCGACAGCGGTCGATGTCGAATACGGCTGGCAAGGCAGCAATCGGGTCGAGTTGCTGGAAAATGGCGAGGCGTATTTTCCCCGGGTGTTTGAAGCCCTGCGCCGGGCGCAAAACGAAATCCTGTTGGAGACCTTCATTCTGTTCGAGGACAAGGTCGGCAATGAGCTGCAACAGATTCTGATCGAAGCCGCCCAGCGTGGCGTGCGCACCACCGTGAGCCTCGACGGCTTCGGCTGCGGCGAACTGAGTACCGGGTTCCTGAACGCCCTGACCGCGGCCGGCGTGCACCTGCAAATGTTCGATCCGGCACCGAAACGCCTGGGCATCCGCACCAACTGGTTCCGGCGCCTGCACCGCAAGATCGTGGTGGTCGATGGCACCATCGCGTTCGTCGGCGGGATCAATTTTTCTGCCGATCATCTGGCCGACTTCGGCCCCGAGGCCAAACAGGATTATTCCGTAGAAGTTCAGGGTCCGGCCGTTGCCGACATCCATCACTTTGCCCTGCTGCAATGCGGTCGCCCGGCGCACGCCAAATACTGGTGGCACCGCCGTCGGCAGCGGCGTTCGGAACTGGCCTTCAGCGATCACGATGGTCAGGTGCGGCTGGTGTACCGCGATAACGGGGAACACCAGACCGACATCGAGGAGGTTTACCGCCAGGTATTGCGCCAGGCGCAGCGCCGGGTGGTGATCGCCAACGCCTACTTCTTTCCCGGGTTCCGCCTGCTGCGCGAGATCCGCAACGCCGCCCGCCGAGGGGTGGATGTGCGGCTGATCCTGCAGGGCCAACCAGACATGCGGGTGGCCAGGCTTGCGGCGCGCATGACCTACGATTACCTGCTCAAGTCCGGGGTGAAGATCTACGAATATTGCGACCGTCCACTGCACGGCAAGGTCGCACTGGTGGATGAAGACTGGAGCACCGTAGGCTCCAGCAACCTCGACCCGTTGAGCCTGTCGATGAACCTGGAAGCCAACTTACTGATCCGCGACCGTGGCTTCAATCGAGTTCTGTTCGATCGCCTGGAAGACCTCAGCGACAACCATTGCAAGGTCATGTCTCACGACATCGCGCCACGCGGGCGTGTCTGGCACATGACCGTCGGTTTTCTGGTGTTTCACTGCCTGCGGCATTTCCCGGCGTGGGCCGGTTGGTTGCCGGCGCATAAACCTCGCCTGAAACACATTCCTCCTCCGACCGGGGCCGCTGACCATGAACCGCACTGAGCCCCACACGGCAACTCACGCCAAAAGCCCTGGCAAGTCGCACTGGAACCGCTGGAAACGACCGCTGACGATGCTGTTTTTCCTGATGCTGATCGTGCTGTTCACGATGCTCGCCCAACGCATCGAATGGAACGAAGTGTTCGATACCCTGGCCGATTTCAAGGTGCGCACACTGATCATTGCCTCGGGGCTGACCCTGGTGAGTTTTCTGGTGTACGCCTGCTTCGACCTGATCGGCCGCACCTACATCCGCCAGAACCTGACCTGGAAGCAGATTCTGCCCGTGGGGATCATCAGCTACGCCTTCAACCTGAACCTGAGCGCCTGGGTCGGTGGCATCGCCATGCGATACCGGCTGTATTCGCGGCTCGGGGTCAGCAAGAGCAACATCGCGAAAATCCTCGGTCTGAGCCTGGCGACCAACTGGTTCGGTTACATGGTCATTGCCGGCGCCATGTTCAGCAGCGGCCTGGTGCGCATGCCGCCGGGCTGGAAGCTCAGCAGTAGCGCGCTGCAAGGCGTGGGGGTTTTGTTATTGCTGCTGAGCGCCGGATACCTGGTGGCGTGCCGGTTTGCCAAACGTCGGGAGTGGGTGATTCGTGGTGTGGAGATTGACCTGCCGTCGCTGCGCATGGCCGTGCTGCAACTGGCCCTCGGTGCCCTGAACTGGTCGCTGATGGCAGCGGTGATCTTCACCTTGCTACCGAACAAACTGGACTATCCACTGGTGCTGGGCGTGCTGTTGATCAGCGCCATCGCCGGGGTCATCACTCACATCCCGGCCGGGCTCGGCGTGCTGGAAGCGGTGTTTGTGGCGCTGCTGCAACACGAGGCTTCGCGGGGCAGCCTGGTGGCGGGGCTGCTGGCCTATCGGGCGATTTATTTCATCCTGCCGTTGTTGATTGCCCTGGTGATGTACCTGCTGGTGGAAGCCAAGGCCAAGTCATTGCGGATTGCGAAGAAACCCAAGTGATTTTGTGCTGGTTGTGAGGACGCCTTCGCGGGCAAGCCCACGAAGGGGCCCGCAAGAACACCCCAATATCAGGATGATTGAATAATGCTCAAACGCTCCCCCACCACCATCTCGGTAATCCAGCCGACAAGGATCGAGGTGTAGGCCTGCTGCGAAACCGGGTCGCTCAGCGCATGGTCGGCGCCGTCGATAATGCGGTGAGTCAGCGAGTGAGTCTGCTGGCACGCCGCGCGGTAACTCATGATCGTCGAATGGGGCACGTAGTCGTCGGTCTCGGACTGCACCAACAGGACATCCCCGGTGAATTGCGAGCAGGCATGCAAGGCACGATTGCTGTCGGCACGCACCAGGGTGCTTCGGTAATCACGCAGATCCAGCTTGTCCAGGTCGCGTTTCGGCGTGTGCCATTGCTCGTCGCGATACAGCGCCGGCACCCGCAGCGCCAGCCAGCGCACGGGCCTCAGCGAGGTCAGAATCGAGGCCAGATACCCCCCGTAACTGGTGCCGACCACGGCAATCGCCGAGGTATCGAGGGCCGGGTGCGCGAGCAAGCGGTCATAGGCCGCCAGCAGGTCGCGCAAATTGTCTTCCCGGGTCACGCGGGACAATGGAATGCCGGTGCCACCGGTGTGCCCGCGCAGGTCAAAGGTCAGGCACACGCACCCCAACCCGGCGATACCTTTGGCGCGTTCCAGATCCCGCTCCTGGCTGCCGCCCCAACCGTGCACAAAGAGCACGCCGGGGACTTTCGATTTGGGACTCAGGAAGGTGCCGCTCATCTGTTCGTCGTCAATGTCGATCTGAATGGATTCGCTTCTAGCCGTCATAGGGTTTAACCGTCACGTACTTGAGGAGAAAGTCACTGGCCTGCGCCGGCCCGCGGTACACCTCGATGGCGTCCGCCGGCAGCGGCTGGTCGATGTATGTTTCCACCGAAGACACACGAATCGCGCATATCCCCGAATCGTTGACGAAACTTTGCAAGGCCGCGACCTCGGCGCTGCTGGCACCGCCCATGCGCCAGGACTGTTCGAGCACACCGCTGCGTGGCCGGCCATCGCTGCCGACGCCCTGGGCGATGTCGTAGTTGCGCCGCGAGGCATAGAAACCTGGGTAGGCTTCATCCGCCGCGCTGTCGAACACCTGTGCCTGGTGGATCGCCAGTTGCACGTCTTCCGGCAGATCCAGCTTCAACAATTCGTCATAGCCACCTGGCACCACCAGCAGGTTGGACCCGCCATACACCTGTTCACCCTGAGCGTCCTCGGTCAAGTATTGATCACCGCAATAGCTAAGTACTTTTGCGCCGATAAAACTCTGGCCGACGCTGTGGGTGATCACCTGGTCCAGGTCCTGTTCGAGCACCACGCCTTCGGTGAACATCGCCTCGGCCTCGGGCTGGGCAAGCAGCTCATCGAACTCGTCGAGGCTTTTGATCACTTCCTGACCACGTCCGGCACAGGCATGAATCGGTTTCAGGCGGATCGGCCCGGTGTACAGCAAATGCTCCGCCGCCGGGCGCGCATCCTTCAGGGAGAACACGCTGAGACCGTCGAGCACCACGCTGCGCACCCGCTCGGAAAACAACGGAGCCCAGCCTCGCGGCGCATGGGCATGGTGGTTGAGCAATCCGTGACTGATGGCTTTGGTGCAGATGAAGTCGTGGTCGACATAACCGCCCCACAAATCCTCCGGGCCCTTGACCCCCAGTTGCCGGGCAGCCGCAGCGCCCACAAGGGTCTGGGTCGGCAACAGGTAGATATTCCGCCCACCATGCCGTTGCGGGTCGAAACTGCCACCGTACTTGAGCCCCAGTATCTGCGCCAGCCAGCGGGCCAGCGCACGATTGGTCTCGACTTCGTGCAGTGGCGCGTCGGCGATCACCGAGTGGGCAAGCACCAGTTTCTTGCTGTTTGTTGGGGTCATGCATCCCCCTTCAATCGACGCTTGATGAATGTAGCTGAAGGGGTGCAGGGATCAGGCCAAGGCGGCCTGAGGGGAAAGGGTTTTCAAATCAGTCTGTTGCGCAGTAAGTGATGGCATGAGGCCTGTTTTATTCTGCACGACTTCCTTTGATATTCCGGCATTTTGCACGACTCCCACAGGGAATCGAGGTGATGCAACTACCGTGCAACCAATCCAGGGCCCACCCCGAACCGCGTCCGATAATCACTCGGCGCCAGCCCGGTGATTTTCTTGAATGTTGCGCGAAACGCCCCGGGATCCTGATAACCCACGGTCCAGGCGATGTGGTCGATGGTGCCGTTGGTGAACTCAAGCATTTCCCGGGCCTTGCCGACTCGCAAGTGCTGGCAGTATTCGGTGGGTTTGAGCCCGGTGGCCGCGCGAAAGCGTCGCAGGAAGGTGCGTTCTTCCAGCCCTGCCTTTTCGGCCATCGCCGCCAGCGACACATCGGTCGCTCCGGTGCTTTGCAGCCAGTGTTGCACCTTGAGGATCGTCGCATCGCCATGACTGAGGATCGGCGCAAAGTTGCTGCCGCACTCACTGGCGCTATCGCTGTGTTCCACCACCAGAAAACGCGCGGTGTTGGTGGCGATGCTCGGCCCCAGCAGCCGGTTGACCAGGCGCAGACCCAGTTCGGACCAGGCCATCAGCCCGGCGGTGGTAATCAGGTCGCCGTCATCGACGATCGGCGTATCGGCCTTGAGCCGGATCGCTGGATAACGTTCGGCGAAAGCTTTGGCCGAGGTCCAGTGAGTGGTGGCGCTGCGACCGTCGAGCAGACCGCTTTCGGCCAACAGGATAGAGCCCACGCAAACCCCGCCCAGAGTCGCGCCGTTGGCATGTTGCTCACGCAACCAGCGAATCAGTCCCTGTGGCGCCTGGCCCTCGGAAAAACCGCCGATCGACGGCGGAATCAGCACGGCCACCAGGGCGCGCTCCGGGCCAGGATGGCTGTCGAAGACCCGAACCGGCGCCTGATCACCCTCGACCTGCCAATGGCTGACCCGCAACAGCGGCAACTGCGCAGACTGATGTTCGGCGGCGATCCGGTTGGCCACCCCGAACAAATCCGTCAAACCATACACCGCCGCCATCTGCGCGCCGGGATAGATCAGTACACCGAGTTCGGCGATTGCCCTTTCTGCGTCCATTGTCAGTTTTCCCCCTTCTATTGTCGGTGCGGCCAATCCTCGGATCGCCTGCCAGAGCCAATACTTCATTCCACACCAACACACACTTCGAGGAAACAGTCATGGCCAAGCAAGCGCTCATCGTAGTCGATATCCAGAACGACTACTTCCCCCAAGGCAAGTGGCCGCTGGTCGGTGCCGACGCCGCCGCCGACAACGCCGTCCGCCTGATCAAGGCCTTCCGCGACGCAGGGGATTCAGTGGTGCACATTCGCCACGAATTCACCTCTGAAGATGCGCCGTTTTTCACCCCGAACTCCGAGGGCGCGAAGTTGCACCCGAAAGTGCTCAACCGTGCCGACGAACCGGTGGTGCTCAAACACTTCGTCAACTCGTTCCGCGAAACCGAACTGAAATCGATCCTCGACGAACAAGGCATCAAGGAACTGGTGGTCGTGGGCAGCATGAGCCACATGTGCGTCGACGGCATCACCCGGGCGGCGGCGGATTTTGGCTATACGGTCACCGTGATCCACGACGCCTGCGCCACCCGTGACCTGGAGTTCAATGGCGTGACGGTTCCGGCGGCGCAAGTTCATGCGGCGTTCATGGCGGCCCTGGCGTTTGCCTATGCCAGCGTGGTCTCGACCAACGAGTACCTGACAAGAAGCCAGAAGGTGTAAACCTTTTTCAGGACAAGACAGCGAAAATGAAAAAGCCCATGGCCGCAAATGCCATGGGCTTTTAATTGCCGGTGAGTCTGGACGATCTGCATCAAACGCAATACCGCCAGAATCCTGAAAAGTCATGCCGAAGCCAACAATCACTCCACTCCCAACGCATACGCGGGGGATGTTGCTTTCACCCATGCCACTTTCTGGATAACTCACTGGAAGCCTGAACAATGAACAGCATGAATATCAGCACTGACAGCCTGTCGAAAAAAACATCCCTCGGACTCACCACCATGACGCTAGGGACCTACGGCATTTACTTCGCCCTCGCCGTTATCTACTTCTGGTTCGGGGGAATGAAATTCACCCACTATGAAGCAGAGGGACTGGTGCCACTGGTAAGCAACAGCCCCTTCCTGGGATGGGTCTATAACATTTTCAGTGTCGATCTGTTTTCCAGTTTGCTTGGCGTTCTGGAGATCTCCATCGGTGTACTGATTGCGGGTCGCCTGCTGTCGCCAAAGCTTTCCTTGATCGGGGGCGTCTTGTCGGCCGGGCTGTTTTTCACCACCTTGAGCTTTATGTTCTCGACCCCCGGCGTGATTGAGCCCGGCCTTGGTTTCCCGGCCATTTCGGTCGCGCCAGGCCAGTTCCTGCTCAAGGACATCGGTTTGCTTGCCGCCTCCCTGTTCGTGGCGGGCCATTCGCTGACCCGACTGGAAACCCCTTGAGCTGACAACTTCACCCGCCGATGGCCTGAATCAGCTCGATGCATTCAGGTCATCGCCATCACCAGCCAGTACGCGGCCCTCAAGGGCCAGGGATTTCATCCAGTCCCGTGGACTGCAGCCGGTCTTGCGGCGAAACGCACGGGCAAGGGCCGACGGACTTTCATAGCCCACCTCATCGGCGATCAGCGTAATCGGCCGCCCCTCCCGCAGGCGCTTCTGCGCCAGACTGATCCGCCAGCTCAGAAGATAATCCAACGGTGTTTGCCCCAGGACCGCGCGGAAATGCACGGCATAAGCGGCGCGGGACATGTTCGATTCATTTGCCAACTCGGCCACTGACCAGGCCCGCTGAGGTTGGTTGTGCATCTGTATCAGCGAGCGCGACAGCCGCACATCGGCCAACCCGGCCATCATGCCAGTGCTCAACTGATGGTGGTCGAGCAAATGCCGGAACAGCAGGATGATCAACAGTTCGAACAAACGATCAAGCACGGCCTCCCTGCCGCAATGCCCGGCGCCAGCTTCACCGAACAGCCATCTCAGGGTGTCGGCCAGCAACGGCAGCTCATCCAGGGGCAACACCAAAAGATCGGGGAGCGAAGCAGATATCGGATTGCTGGCGCCGCCATCGAACAGCATCGACGCACATAACAGCTGAGCACCTTCAGTCTCACTGGCGATGAGCTGATGTCGACTGGGGCGTGGCAGGAAAATCAGGCTGGGGCGAGTGATCAACAACTCACTCCTCCCTGGACCTTTCAAAGTGACAGAGCCGGCCTGCAGCAGGTGAATATGACCACGCTGGTCGGCGCCATCGTAGGACGCCACGCCGCAAAGCATGCCGCTGTAAAACAGGTTCGCGCGCACGCCGAACTGTGACAACAACGTAGACAGGCGATCCATAGGGCAACTCTGCACAGGGTCTGGACCCATAGCAGAGTATCACTGCGCGCTGACCGCTGGACGATCCTCGATCCCGGCGAGGAATGCCCTGGTAAAAATGCAAAAAAGCCCGGCATCCATAGGGAGGCCGGGCTTTTTCAGGTTCTATTCTTTGGTGAAAGAATCAGAACGGGATATCGTCATCAAAGCTGTCGAAATCCGGAGCCGGCTGAGGAGCGGCCTGCTGTGGAGCCGGGCGCGACTGTTGCGGTGCCGACTGCTGTGGACGTGGAGCCTGCTGGCGTGGCGCGGACTGCTGGTAGTTGTTACCACCGCCCTGGCCCTGCTGGTCGCCCTGTGGACGGCCGCCCAGCAGTTGCATGGTGCCTTGCATATCGACCACGATTTCGGTGGTGTAGCGCTTGATACCGTCTTTTTCCCACTCGCGGGTCTGCAGCTTGCCTTCGATGTAGACCTGAGAACCTTTACGCAGGTATTCGCCAGCGATTTCTGCAACCTTGCCGAACATCGACACACGGTGCCATTCGGTCTTTTCAACTTTCTGACCGGTTTGCTTGTCGGTCCACTGTTCGCTGGTCGCCAGACTCAGGTTGGTCACGGCGTTACCGTTAGGCAAGTAGCGAACTTCGGGATCCTGGCCGCAAGTGCCGACCAATATGACTTTGTTAACCCCACGGGCCATAACGTTCTCCTAGGCTACGCACGCAGCCCCGGCCGGGTTGTTCACCAGGCTCTCAAGGGTGGTGCGATCCAATAGTTCGGTGTCCAGTTTGATGTAAATCGCCGCCTCTTCCGCGACGATGACTGCATCTGTTATCCCTACGACCGCCTTCAGGCGCTCGACCAGACCCGCTTCGCGGATCGCCTCGGGCGACAACGGCAAGCGCAGGCTCGTGACGTAGGGAGGTTCGCGCATGGTAACAGCAAAGGCCAGCCAGAGGGCAGCCAGACCGGCGCATCCGAGGAACACAACCGACAGACCGCCATGCTGGAACAGCCAACCGCCAAGAATGCCGCCCAATGCCGACCCGAGGAACTGGCTGGTGGAATAAACCCCCATCGCCGTGCCCTTGCCGCCGGCCGGTGAAACCTTGCTGATCAGCGATGGCAACGAAGCTTCCAGCAGATTGAACGCGGTGAAGAACACCACCGTACCGATCACCAGAGCCCGCAAGCTGTCGCCGAACTGCCAGAAGAATAGCTCAGTGAACATCAACGTCACGACGGCGCCGAGTAAAACTCGTTTCATTTTGCGTTTCTTCTCGCCGTAGATAATGAACGGGATCATGGCGAAGAAAGAAATCAGCAACGCGGTCAGGTACACCCACCAGTGCTGCTCTTTGGGCAGCCCGGCTTTCTCGACCAGCGCCAGCGGCAAGGCGACGAAGCTGGACATCAACATCGCGTGCAACACAAAAATACCCAGGTCCAGCCGTAGCAGGTCCGGGTGCTTGAGCGTCGGCATCAATGCCTGGCGCGCAACACCGGACTCGCGATGCTGCAATGTCCCGGTAGAGCGCGGCACCATGAACATGACGATCAAAATGCCGAGCAGCGCCATGCCGCCCGTGGCGAGGAACAACCCGGACAGACCAAAAGCGCGGGTCAGCAACGGGCCGACCACCATGGCGACGGCGAACGACAGACCGATGGTCATGCCGATCATGGCCATTGCTTTGGTCCGATGCTGCTCCCGGGTCAGGTCTGACAACAAGGCCATGACCGCAGCCGAAATCGCCCCGGCACCTTGCAGGATTCGCCCGGCGATCACGCCCCAGATCGAATCGGCATTGGCTGCCAGCAGACTGCCTAGGGCAAACACGATCAGGCCCAGGTAAATCACCGGGCGGCGACCGATGCGATCGGAAATGAAACCGAATGGAATCTGGAAAACTGCCTGGGTCAGGCCATAAGCGCCAATCGCCAGACCGATCAGGGCCGGGGTCGCTCCTGACAGGTCCATCCCATAGGTCGCCAAAACCGGCAACACCATGAACATGCCAAGCATACGGAAGGCGAACACCAGGGCCAGACCGCTTGCCGCGCGGGTCTCGCTGCCGCTCATGCGCTCGCTGTGGGGATCGTGCATGGAAAAACCTCATGTGAACCGGCGGCGATTCTACCAGTCCCATCGATTGGCAGGGTATATCGCGACGCTTTGCCGCGTGTAGATGACAGTGCTTTCATGTAAGGCAGCAATAGCAGCACTCGATAGTGTGCATCCATCCAGTATTTGGCCGTATACTCCTACGTTTTCGACGCCCGCCGAGCGAGGCCACCTTGGACAAGATCCTGATTCGTGGGGCTCGAACCCACAACCTGAAGAACATCGACCTGACCCTGCCACGGGACAAGCTGATCGTCATCACCGGCCTGTCCGGCTCCGGCAAGTCGTCCCTGGCTTTCGATACCCTGTACGCCGAAGGTCAGCGCCGCTACGTCGAATCGCTATCGGCCTACGCCCGGCAGTTCCTGTCGATGATGGAAAAGCCCGACGTCGACACCATCGAAGGCCTGTCGCCGGCGATCTCCATCGAACAGAAGTCGACCTCGCACAACCCGCGCTCGACGGTCGGCACTATCACCGAAATCTACGACTACCTGCGCCTGCTTTATGCACGTGTGGGTATTCCCCGTTGCCCGGATCACGACATCCCGCTTGAAGCGCAGACCGTCAGCCAGATGGTCGACCTGGTCCTCGCCGAACCGGAGGGCAGCAAGCTGATGCTGCTGGCGCCGGTCATCCGCGAGCGCAAAGGCGAGCACCTGTCGGTTTTCGAAGAGCTGCGCGCACAGGGTTTTGTCCGCGCCCGAATCAATGGAAAGCTCTATGAGCTGGACGAAGCTCCCAAGCTCGACAAGCAGAAAAAACATACCATCGATGTCGTGGTCGACCGCTTCAAGGTTCGCGCCGACCTGCAACAACGCCTGGCCGAATCCTTCGAGACCGCGCTGAAACTGGCGGACGGCATCGCCCTGGTGGCGCCGATGGACGACGAGCCGGGTGAAGAGATGATCTTCTCCGCACGCTTCGCCTGCCCGATCTGCGGCCACGCGATCAGCGAACTGGAACCCAAGCTGTTCTCCTTCAACAACCCGGCCGGCGCTTGCCCGACCTGCGATGGTCTGGGGGTGAAGCAGTTCTTCGACATCAAGCGCCTGGTCAATGGTGAACTGACCCTGGCCGAAGGGGCGATTCGTGGCTGGGACAGGCGTAACGTCTATTACTTCCAGATGCTCGGCTCGCTGGCCTCGCACTACAAGTTCAGCCTGGAAGTTCCGTTCAACGAATTGCCGGCCGATCAGCAGAAATTCATCCTGCACGGCAGCGGTTCGCAAAACGTCGACTTCAAATACCTGAACGACCGTGGCGATATCGTCAAACGCTCGCACCCGTTCGAAGGCATCGTGCCGAACCTGGAACGCCGTTACCGCGAAACCGAATCGGCATCGGTGCGCGAAGAACTGGCCAAGTTCCTCAGCACCCAGTCGTGCCCGGATTGCCGCGGCACTCGCCTGCGGCGTGAAGCGCGGCATGTGTGGGTCGGCGAGAAAACCCTGCCGGCTGTGACCAACCTGCCGATCGGCGATGCGTCCGATTATTTTGGCGGGCTCAAGCTCACTGGACGACGTGGCGAAATTGCCGACAAGATCCTCAAGGAAATCCGCGAGCGCCTGCAGTTCCTGGTCAACGTCGGCCTCGACTACCTGTCGCTGGATCGCAGTGCGGACACCTTGTCCGGTGGCGAGGCCCAGCGTATTCGTCTGGCCAGCCAGATTGGCGCCGGCCTGGTGGGCGTCCTGTACATCCTCGACGAACCCTCCATCGGCTTGCATCAGCGCGATAACGACCGGCTGCTGGGCACCCTCAAGCACCTGCGCGATATCGGTAACACGGTGATCGTGGTCGAGCACGATGAAGACGCGATCCGCCTGGCCGACTACGTGGTGGACATCGGCCCGGGCGCTGGCGTGCACGGCGGGCATATCGTCGCCGAAGGCACACCGGCCGAGGTCATGGCTCACCCGGACTCGCTGACGGGTAAATACCTGTCAGGCCGGGTGAAGATCGAAGTCCCGGCCAAACGTACACCGCGTAACAAGAAGCTGACGCTGTCGCTCAAGGGCGCGCGCGGCAACAACCTGCGCAATGTCGACCTGGAGATTCCGATCGGCCTGCTGACCTGTGTGACCGGCGTGTCCGGCTCCGGCAAGTCGACGCTGATCAACAACACCCTGTTCCCTTTGAGCGCCACTGCGCTGAATGGCGCCACTACCCTCGAAGCGTCCGCCCACGACAGCATCAAGGGCCTGGAGCACCTGGACAAGGTCGTCGACATCGACCAGAGCCCGATCGGCCGTACACCGCGCTCCAACCCGGCGACCTACACCGGTTTGTTCACGCCGATCCGCGAGTTGTTCGCCAGCGTACCGGAGTCCCGTTCCCGGGGCTATGGTCCGGGGCGTTTCTCCTTCAACGTCAAGGGCGGTCGCTGCGAAGCTTGTCAGGGCGACGGCCTGATCAAGGTCGAGATGCACTTCCTGCCGGACATCTACGTGCCCTGCGACGTGTGCAAAAGCAAGCGATACAACCGCGAGACCCTTGAGATCAAGTACAAGGGCAAGAGCATCCACGAAACTCTCGAGATGACCATCGAGGAAGCACGGGTGTTCTTCGATGCCGTACCGGCCTTGGCGCGCAAGCTGCAAACCTTGATGGACGTCGGCCTGTCGTACATCAAGCTGGGGCAATCGGCGACCACGCTGTCCGGCGGTGAAGCCCAAAGGGTGAAACTGTCCCGCGAGCTGTCCAAGCGCGATACCGGCAAGACCCTGTACATCCTCGACGAACCCACCACCGGTCTGCACTTCGCGGATATCCAGCAACTGCTGGACGTGTTGCATCGCCTGCGCGACCACGGCAACACCGTGGTGGTGATCGAACACAACCTGGACGTGATCAAGACAGCTGACTGGCTGGTGGACCTGGGGCCGGAGGGTGGTTCCAAGGGCGGGCAGATCATTGCCGTCGGCACCCCGGAAGAAGTGTCAGAGATGAAGCAATCCCATACCGGTTTCTACCTCAAGCCGCTGCTGGAGCGCGATCGGGCTTAACCGGCCCCCATGAAAAAGCCCCTGTTACTTCATCAGTGACAGGGGCTTTTTTATATTCGCAGCAATCAGGTGTGGGATTGCAGGTAGTTCTCAAGCCCGATCAACTTGATCAGACCCAACTGCTTCTCGAGCCAGTAGGTGTGATCTTCTTCGGTGTCATGCAATTGAACCCGCAGCATTTCGCGGCTGACGTAGTCCTTGTGTTGTTCGCAGAGCTTGATGCCCTTGCACAACGCAGCCCGTACTTTGTATTCCAGGCGCAAATCCGCTTCGAGCATCTCTGTCACCGTGGTGCCGACGTCGAGATCGTCCGGACGCATGCGCGGCGTGCCTTCGAGCATCAGAATCCGGCGCATCAGGGCATCAGCGTGCCCTGCTTCCTCTTCCATCTCGTGGTTGATTCTTTCGTAGAGCTTGGTGAAACCCCAGTCCTCATACATCCGCGAGTGGACGAAATATTGATCGCGCGCGGCCAGTTCGCCGGTCAGCAACGTGTTGAGGTAATCGATCACATCTGGGTGGCCTTGCATCGCCCTACATCTCCCTGCTTTAAAGTTGTAGTTTGAACCAACATGCCCTTATCGTCACTCGCAAGACGCAATAAAAGCGAAGATATTCTGAGAAAACCGGCTGAAATAACGCAAAAACCGCCCAAATAAGGGCGGTTCTGCTTCTCATTTAGACTTCGTTAAGCTGTACGTTGAGCAGCTTTGCGATTGCTTCTCCATACGCCGGGTCAGCCTTGTAGAAGTGCTGCAACTGGCGATCAACCACATCACTCGATACACCCGCCATCGCACCGGCAATGTTGCTAACCAGCAATGATTGCTGCTCCCCAGTCATCAAGCGGAACAACGCGCCGGCGTGGCTGTAGTAGTCGGTATCCTCGCGGTGATCGTAGCGATCAGCCGCACCGCTCAGTGCCAATGGCGGCTCCGCATAGCGAGGCGCTTGCTTCGGCGACTCAACGTAGCTGTTCGGCTCGTAGTTGGGTGCCGCACCGCCGTTACTGCCAAACGCCATCGAACCATCACGCTGGTAGCTGTTCACCGGACTGCGAGGCGCATTAACCGGCAATTGCTGGTGATTGGTGCCAACACGGTAGCGGTGAGCATCCGCGTAAGCGAATACTCGACCTTGCAGCATGCGGTCAGGCGATAAGCCAACACCTGGGACCATGTTGCTGGGACCGAATGCCGCTTGCTCGACTTCAGCAAAGTAGTTCAGCGGATTGCGATTGAGCTCCAGTTCTCCGACTTCAATCAGTGGAAACTCTTTCTGCGACCAGGTCTTGGTGACATCAAAGGGGTTCTCGTAGTGCGCCGCTGCCTGAGCTTCGCTCATGATCTGGATGCATACGCGCCATTTCGGGAAATCACCCTGCTCGATGGCATTGAACAGGTCGCGTTGGGCGTAATCCGGATCAGTGCCCGCCAGGCGCGCAGCCTCCGCTGGAGCAAGGTTCTTGATCCCCTGCTTGGTCTTGTAGTGCCACTTCACCCAGTGACGCTCACCTTGAGCGTTGATGAGGCTGTAAGTGTGGCTGCCAAAACCATGCATGTGACGGTATCCATCAGGGATACCCCGGTCGGAGAACAGGATGGTGACCTGGTGCAGCGCCTCGGGCGAATGCGACCAGAAGTCCCACATCGCCTGGGCACTCTTCAGGTTGCTTTGCGGCAAACGCTTCTGGGTGTGGATAAAGTCCGGGAACTTCAGTGGATCGCGAATGAAGAACACGGGGGTGTTGTTGCCGACGATGTCCCAGTTGCCTTCCTCGGTATAAAACTTCAAGGCGAACCCGCGCGGATCACGCTCGGTATCAGCCGAACCCCGCTCACCGCCCACGGTGGAAAACCGCAGGAAAGTCGGAGTTTGCTTGCCGACTGTCTCAAACAGCTTCGCGCTGGTGTATTGAGTGATATCGCGGGTCACGGTGAACGTACCGTAGGCACCCGAGCCTTTGGCGTGTACACGGCGCTCAGGGATGTTTTCACGGTTGAAGTGGGCAAGCTTCTCGATCAGGTGAAAGTCGTCGAGCAGCAGCGGGCCACGAGGGCCGGCGGAACGGGAATTCTGGTTATCGGCAACAGGAGCGCCACTGGCGGTGGTAAGCGTTTTGTTTTGGCTCATGCGATCTTCCTTCCTCTGTCGGTCTTGAACTGCCGGCTATCGGCTGAGAGGGAGTATTGATCATCAATATGACAGCTACAAATTCATTAACTTGCAGGCATCGATAGAGAAAAACTAATGATCATCCCCATCACATAATGACGACGAGGACGCGGGAGGCGCTTGTACAGAGGGCGCGTTTCTTACAGGCACAAAAAACCGGGCACTAGGCCCGGTTCTTTGTTTCAGACTGACGTCTTACTCGGCAGATACAGCTTCGCCAGCAGTAGCACGATCAACCAACTCGACGTACGCCATAGGCGCGTTGTCGCCAGCGCGGAAACCGCACTTGAGGATGCGCAGGTAGCCACCCTCACGGGTAGCGTAACGCTTGCCCAGGTCGTTGAAGAGCTTACCAACGATAGCTTTCGAACGAGTACGGTCGAAAGCCAGACGGCGGTTAGCAACGCTATCTGTCTTGGCCAAAGTGATCAGCGGCTCGGCAACGCGGCGCAGTTCTTTAGCTTTTGGCAGAGTAGTTTTGATCAGCTCGTGCTCGAACAGCGACACCGCCATGTTTTGGAACATGGCCTTGCGGTGCGAGCTGGTGCGGCTCAGGTGACGACCACTTTTACGATGACGCATGGTTCATTCCTTACCAAACACTACGTTCGGTGATTACGACGATCAGGCAGTCGCCTTGTCGTCCTTCTTAAGACTTGCAGGCGGCCAGTTGTCGAGGCGCATGCCGAGGGACAGACCGCGGGAGGCCAGAACGTCCTTGATTTCAGTCAAGGATTTCTTGCCCAGGTTCGGAGTCTTCAACAGCTCTACTTCGGTACGCTGAATCAGGTCACCGATGTAGTAGATGTTTTCCGCCTTAAGGCAGTTAGCCGAACGTACAGTCAGTTCCAGATCGTCAACCGGGCGAAGCAGGATCGGATCGATCTCGTCTTCCTGCTCGACAACCACTGGCTCACTGTCACCCTTGAGGTCGACGAACGCAGCCAACTGCTGTTGCAGGATGGTTGCAGCGCGGCGAATAGCCTCTTCAGGATCCAGAGTACCGTTGGTTTCCAGATCAATAACCAGCTTGTCCAGGTTAGTACGCTGCTCGACACGGGCGTTTTCCACCACGTATGCGATACGGCGAACTGGGCTGAACGAAGAGTCAAGCTGCAAGCGACCGATGCTGCGGCTTTCGTCTTCATCGCTCTGACGCGAGTCTGCCGGTTCATAACCACGACCACGAGCTACTACGAGCTTCATGTTCAGGGCGCCGTTAGACGCCAGGTTAGCGATTACGTGATCGGGATTAACGATCTCGACATCATGATCCAGCTGAATATCGGCAGCGGTAACCACCCCCGAACCCTTCTTCGACAAGGTCAGCGTAACTTCGTCACGACCGTGCAGCTTGATAGCCAGACCTTTAAGGTTCAACAGGATTTCAATTACGTCTTCCTGTACACCTTCGATGGCGCTGTACTCATGGAGCACACCGTCAATCTCGGCCTCGACTACTGCACAGCCGGGCATTGAGGACAACAGGATGCGGCGCAGCGCGTTGCCCAGGGTATGGCCAAAGCCACGCTCGAGAGGCTCGAGAGTGATCTTGGCGCGGGTTGGACTGACAACCTGCACATCAATGTGGCGGGGTGTCAGGAACTCATTTACCGAAATCTGCATGGATGCACCTATTTTCTAGCCCTTACTTGGAGTAGAGCTCGACAATCAGGCTTTCGTTGATGTCGGCGGACAGATCACTGCGAGCTGGAACGTTCTTGAAAACGCCCGACTTCTTCTCAGTGTCTACTTCTACCCATTCTACGCGGCCACGTTGGGCACACAGATCGAGAGCTTGGACAATGCGAAGTTGATTTTTTGCTTTCTCGCGAACAGCGACCACGTCACCAGCACGAACCTGGTAGGACGGAACGTTAACGGTCTGACCGTTTACGCTGATCGACTTGTGCGATACCAGCTGACGGGATTCGGCACGAGTCGAACCAAAGCCCATACGGTATACAACGTTGTCCAGACGGCATTCGAGCAGTTGCAGCAGGTTTTCACCGGTTGCACCTTTCTTGCCAGCAGCTTCTTTGTAGTAGCCGCTGAACTGACGCTCGAGAACGCCGTAGATACGACGGACCTTCTGCTTTTCACGCAGTTGGGTGCCGTAGTCGGACTGGCGACCGCGGCGTTGGCCGTGGATACCAGGTGCTGCTTCAATGTTGCACTTCGATTCGATCGCGCGCACGCCGCTCTTCAGGAAGAGATCGGTGCCTTCGCGACGAGCGAGTTTGCATTTTGGACCAATGTAACGAGCCATTCTTTACAATCTCCTGGATTACACGCGGCGCTTCTTCGGCGGACGGCACCCGTTGTGCGGGATTGGCGTCACGTCGGTGATGCTGGCGATCTTGTAGCCACAGCCGTTCAAAGCGCGGACTGCGGATTCACGACCTGGACCTGGACCTTTGACGTTGACGTCGAGGTTTTTCAGGCCGTATTCCAGCGCAGCTTGACCAGCACGTTCAGCAGCTACTTGAGCAGCAAACGGGGTGGACTTGCGGGAACCGCGGAAACCCGAACCACCGGAGGTAGCCCAGGAAAGAGCGTTACCTTGACGGTCGGTGATGGTCACGATGGTGTTGTTAAAAGATGCATGGATGTGGGCGATGCCATCAACCACTGTCTTTTTAACTTTTTTACGAGGACGAGCAGCAGGTTTTGCCATGATTAAATTCCTGTCGATTCGCTGGGGCGATTACTTGCGGATCGGCTTACGCGGACCTTTACGGGTACGCGCGTTGGTCTTGGTACGCTGACCGCGCACTGGAAGACCGCGACGATGACGCAGACCGCGATAGCAACCGAGGTCCATCAAGCGCTTGATTTTCATGTTGATTTCGCGACGCAGGTCACCTTCAGTGGTGAACTTCGCCACTTCGCCACGCAGCTGTTCAATTTGCTCGTCGCTCAGATCTTTGATCTTTGCTGCTGGGTTTACCCCAGTCTCTGCACAAATTTTCTGTGCAGTAGTGCGACCAACACCATAGATGTAGGTCAGCGAGATAACAGTATGCTTGTTATCTGGAATGTTAACGCCTGCAATACGGGCCATTCAGTGGGACTCCAATTGACAGCTACCTACGCCCCGGAAGCCAAGAAATAGGGCGCGAGATAATATCGCTGTAATAACAAATAATCAACCCGGCAGCGCACTAGCTGCCGGGCTTGAAGCACAATCACACTCAGCCTTGGCGCTGTTTGTGACGCGGTTCCGCGCTGCAAATTACTCGAACAACACCTTCGCGGCGAATAATCTTGCAGTTACGGCACAGCTTTTTCACCGATGCACGAACTTTCATCACCAACTCCTCGAACCTTATGGGTCAGCGCAGCATGCCGCTGCCGTAACCCTTCAGGTTGGCTTTCTTCATCAGGGATTCGTACTGGTGCGAAACGAGGTGCGATTGTACTTGGGACATGAAGTCCATCACAACCACGACGACGATCAGCAACGAGGTCCCGCCAAGGTAGAACGGTACGTTGGCTGCAACCACCAGGAACTGGGGCAACAGGCAGACGGCCGTCATGTAAAGAGCACCGAACATGGTCAAGCGAGTCAGAACGCCATCAATGTAGCGCGCAGACTGCTCACCTGGACGGATGCCCGGAATAAAGGCACCGGACTTCTTCAGGTTTTCCGCTACGTCTTTCGGATTGAACATCAACGCCGTATAGAAGAAGCAGAAGAAAATAATCCCTGCACTAAACAGCAGAATATTCAACGGCTGACCAGGAGCGATCGACTGCGAGATGTCCTGCAACCAGCCCATACCTTCAGACTGACCGAACCAGGCACCCAACGAAGCCGGGAACAGCAAAATGCTGCTCGCGAAAATAGCCGGAATAACACCGGCCATGTTCACCTTCAGCGGCAAGTGGCTGGTCTGCGCAGCGAAGACCTTGCGGCCCTGCTGACGCTTGGCGTAGTGAACAGCAATACGACGCTGACCACGCTCAATGAACACCACGAAACCGATAATCGCTACTGCCAGCAAACCGATGGCAACCAGGGCAAAGATGTTGATATCACCCTGACGTGCAGACTCGAAAGACTGCCCGATCGCTCTCGGAAGACCGGCGACGATACCTGCGAAAATCAACATCGAGATACCGTTGCCAACACCACGCTCAGTAATCTGCTCACCCAGCCACATCATGAACATCGCACCAGCCACAAACGTGGTTACCGCGACGAAATGGAAGCCAAAGTCACCAGTGAACGCAACACCCTGCCCCGCCAGGCCAACGGACATGCCGATAGCCTGAACCAGGGCGAGGATGACAGTGCCGTAGCGGGTGTACTGGCTGATCTTGCGACGGCCAGCTTCACCTTCCTTCTTCAACTGCTCCAGCTGCGGGCTGACGGCGGTCATCAGTTGCATGATGATCGATGCCGAGATGTACGGCATGATCCCCAGTGCAAAGATGCTCATCCGCTCCAGCGCGCCGCCGGAAAACATGTTGAACAAGCTAAGAATGGTCCCCTCATTCTGTCGAAACAGGTCCGCGAGTCGGTCCGGGTTGATACCTGGAACCGGGATGTGTGCGCCTATTCGGTAGACGATAATCGCCAGGAACAGAAAACGCAGACGAGCCCAGAGTTCAGACATACCGCCTTTGCCGAGCGCAGAGAGAGCACCTTGCTTAGCCATTTATTCCTCGAACTTGCCGCCAGCTGCTTCGATAGCCGCACGCGCACCCTTGGTGGCGCCGATTCCCTTGCCGATAGTGACAGCGCGAGTCACTTCACCGGACAGCATGATTTTCACACGCTGTACGTTGACATTGATCACGTTGGCATCTTTCAGGGACTGCACGGTGACGATGTCGCCTTCCACTTTAGCCAGCTCAGACAAACGCACTTCTGCGCGATCCATGGCTTTCAGGGAAACGAAACCGAACTTCGGCAGGCGACGATGCAGCGGCTGTTGACCGCCTTCAAAGCCTGGAGCAATGGTGCCACCGGAGCGGGAGGTCTGACCTTTGTGACCACGGCCACCAGTCTTACCCAAACCGCTACCGATACCACGGCCCGGACGATGCTTTTCGCGACGGGAACCCGGCGCTGGACTCAGATCATTGAGTTTCATCGATTAACCCTCGACACGCAGCATGTAGTAAGCCTTGTTGATCATCCCGCGATTCTCGGGAGTATCCTGGACTTCTACAGTGTGACCGATGCGACGCAGACCCAGACCCTTAACGCACAGTTTGTGGTTAGGGATGCGGCCGGTCATGCTTTTGATCAGCGTTACTTTTACGGTAGCCATGATCAGAAGATCTCCTTGACGCTTTTGCCACGCTTGGCGGCAATGGATTCAGGAGACTGCATTGCTTTCAAACCCTTGAAAGTGGCGTGAACCACGTTTACAGGGTTAGTCGAGCCGTAGCACTTGGCCAGAACGTTCTGAACGCCAGCAACTTCGAGGACAGCACGCATAGCGCCGCCAGCGATGATACCGGTACCTTCAGAAGCAGGCTGCATGTACACCTTCGAAGCGCCGTGAGCGGACTTCATTGCGTACTGCAGAGTGGTGCCGTTCAGATCAACCTGGATCATGTTGCGGCGAGCAGCTTCCATTGCCTTCTGGATCGCAGCAGGCACTTCACGCGACTTGCCACGGCCGAAGCCAACACGGCCCTTACCATCACCAACCACGGTCAACGCGGTGAAGGTGAAGATACGGCCGCCTTTAACGGTTTTGGCTACGCGGTTAACTTGAACCAGCTTCTCGATGTAGCCTTCGTCGCGCTTTTGGTCGTTATTTGACATAACTTAGAACTCCAGCCCAGCTTCACGAGCAGCATCAGCCAGCGCTTTAACGCGGCCGTGGTACTTGAAGCCAGAGCGGTCGAAAGCCACTTGCGAGACGCCAGCGGCCTTAGCACGCGTAGCGACCAGCTGGCCAACCTTAGTGGCCGCGTCGATGTTGCCGGTGGCACCATCACGCAGTTCTTTATCCAAAGTCGAGGCGCTTGCCAGGACTTTGTTGCCGTCGGCCGAAATGACCTGGGCGTAGATGTGCTGCGAAGAGCGGAACACGCAGAGACGCACGACTTCGAGTTCGTGCATTTTCAGGCGTGCTTTGCGAGCGCGACGCAGTCGAGTAACTTTTTTGTCGGTCATTTGCTATGCCCTACTTCTTCTTGGCTTCTTTACGACGGACGACTTCGTCCGCGTAGCGCACACCTTTGCCTTTGTACGGCTCTGGTGGACGGAAGTCGCGGATCTCGGCGGCCACTTGACCTACCAGCTGCTTGTCGATGCCCTTGATCAGGATATCGGTCTGGCTAGGAGTCTCAGCGGTGATGCCTTCCGGCAGTTCGTAATCCACTGGGTGCGAGAAGCCAAGAGCCAGGTTCAGCACTGTGCCTTTTGCTTGCGCTTTGTAACCAACACCGACCAGCTGGAGCTTGCGCTCGAAGCCTTGGCTTACGCCCTGGACCATGTTGTTTACCAACGCACGAGTGGTACCAGCCATCGCGCGAGTCTGTTGATCGCCATTGCGAGCAGCGAAACGCAGCTCACCAGCTTCTTCAACGATCTCAACGGACGAGTGGATGTTCAGTTCGAGAGTGCCCTTGGCACCCTTCACCGAAAGCTGTTGGCCTGCGAATTTTACTTCGACACCGGCTGGCAGCTTAACGGGGTTCTTAGCGACGCGAGACATGCTTATCCCCCCTTAGAACACAGTGCAAAGAACTTCGCCGCCGACACCGGCAGCGCGCGCAGCACGATCAGTCATCACACCCTTGTTGGTGGAGACGATAGACACACCGAGACCGCCACGAACTTTTGGCAGATCATCGACGGACTTGTACTGACGCAGGCCTGGACGGCTAACGCGCTTCACTTCTTCGATAACCGGACGGCCTTCGAAGTACTTCAGCTCGATGGACAGCAGTGGTTTGATTTCGCTGCTGATCTGATAACCCGCAATGTAACCTTCGTCCTTCAGGACTTTGGCAACAGCTACCTTCAACGTGGAAGATGGCATGCTTACGACGGACTTTTCAGCCATCTGGGCATTACGGATACGAGTTAGCATGTCCGCTAACGGGTCCTGCATACTCATGGGCTAGACGCTCCTAATACAAAAAAATTAGCCTTGCGGCTATTACGTGTCGCCGAGAATCTCCGAGCATGAAAAACACGGGCTCAGGCGAGCCGGGTATTCTAGACACACCCCAGAAATGAATCAAGCCCCAAAAGGGGCTTGATTCAGATTCAAGGCCACCGGTGGTCAGGATCTTGCGATCCTGGACACCGAGACTTTGACAGTACTTACCAGCTGGCTTTAACCAGACCCGGTACGTCACCACGCATAGCAGCTTCACGCAGCTTGTTACGGCCGAGGCCGAACTTGCGGTAAACGCCGTGTGGACGACCGGTCAGGCGGCAGCGGTTACGCATGCGCGAAGCGCTTGCGTCACGTGGCTGCTTCTGCAGGGCTACTGTAGCTTCCCAACGCGCTTCTGGACTTGCGTTCAGATCAACGATGATAGCTTTCAGTGCTGCACGCTTCTTGGCGTACTTGGCAACCGTGAGCTGACGCTTCAGCTCGCGGTTTTTCATGCTCATCTTGGCCATGGTCCTACTCCAATCAGTTGCGGAACGGGAATTTGAACGCACGCAGCAGAGCGCGGCCTTCATCATCGTTCTTGGCAGTGGTGGTCAGGGTGATGTCCAGACCGCGGAGAGCATCGATCTTGTCGTAGTCGATTTCCGGGAAGATGATCTGCTCTTTCACGCCCATGCTGTAGTTGCCACGACCATCGAAGGACTTGGCATTCAGGCCGCGGAAGTCGCGAACCCGAGGCAGGGAGATCGACAGCAGACGATCCAGGAACTCGTACATACGCTCACGGCGCAGGGTCACTTTGACGCCGATCGGCCAACCTTCACGGACTTTAAAGCCTGCGATGGATTTGCGAGCGTAGGTCACAACGACTTTCTGGCCGGTGATCTTTTCCAGGTCAGCAACAGCGTGCTCGATGACTTTTTTGTCGCCGATCGCTTCGCCCAGACCCATGTTCAGGGTGATTTTGGTAACGCGCGGAACTTCCATCACGTTCGAAAGCTTAAGTTCTTCCTTAAGTTTCGGAGCAATTTCCTTCCGGTAAATCTCTTTTAGTCGTGCCATGGTCTCATCTACCTAGCAGTGTTCAAGCATCAACCGCTTTTTGGGTCGACTTGAAGACACGAATTTTCTTGCCGTCTTCTACTTTGAAACCAACGCGGTCAGCCTTGTTGGTTTCGCCGTTGAAAATGGCGACGTTAGAAGCATCCAGTGGAGCTTCTTTTTCGACGATACCGCCCTGCACGCCCGACATAGGGTTAGGCTTGGTATGACGCTTGACCAGGTTCAGACCACCAATAACCAGACGGTTGTTAGCGAGAACCTTAAGCACCTTACCGCGCTTACCTTTGTCTTTGCCGGCGATCACGATGATCTCGTCGTCACGACGAATCTTTTGCATGTCGGATCTCCTTACAGCACTTCTGGGGCGAGCGAGACGATCTTCATGAACTTCTCAGTACGAAGTTCACGGGTCACTGGCCCAAAGATACGGGTGCCGATCGGCTCTTGCTTGTTGTTCAGAAGAACAGCAGCGTTGCCATCAAAGCGGATAATGGAGCCATCAGCACGACGTACGCCGTGACGAGTGCGGACTACAACAGCAGTCATCACTTGGCCTTTTTTCACTTTACCGCGAGGAATTGCTTCCTTCACTGTAACTTTGATGATGTCACCGATACCAGCGTAACGACGATGGGAGCCACCCAGCACCTTGATGCACATAACGCGGCGAGCGCCGCTGTTATCGGCCACATCGAGCATGGATTGAGTCTGAATCATATAATTTCTCCGACCCCTAGTCCTTAGACTTCCACAGCGCGTTCGAGAACATCAACCAGCGCCCAAGACTTGGTCTTGGCCAAAGGACGAGTTTCACGAATAGTGACTTTGTCGCCGATGTGGCACTGATTGGTTTCGTCGTGCGCGTGCAGCTTAGTCGAACGCTTAACGTATTTACCGTAGATCGGGTGCTTAACGCGACGCTCGATCAGAACGGTGATGGTTTTGTCCATCTTGTCGCTGACAACACGGCCAGTCAGCGTACGGACAGTTTTTTCGGCTTCAGCCATGATTACTTACCTGCCTGCTGGTTGAGCACAGTCTTCACGCGAGCGATGTCACGCTTAACTTGCGAGAGCAGATGAGACTGCCCCAACTGGCCAGTTGCTTTCTGCATACGCAGATTGAACTGGTCGCGCAGCAGGCCGAGCAGTTGCTCGTTCAGCTGCTGTGCGGATTTTTCACGAAGTTCATTCGCTTTCATCACATCACCGTCCGTTTAACAAAGGAGGTGGCGAGCGGCAGCTTTGCAGCAGCCAGGGCGAAAGCCTCACGCGCCAGCTCTTCAGAAACACCCTCGATTTCATACAGGACTTTGCCTGGCTGAATCTGGGCAACCCAGTATTCCACGTTACCCTTACCTTTACCCATCCGAACCTCGAGAGGTTTTTTGGAGATCGGCTTGTCCGGGAATACACGGATCCAGATCTTGCCGCCACGTTTTACGTGACGGGTCAGAGCACGACGCGCTGACTCGATCTGACGAGCGGTGAGACGACCACGAGCAACAGACTTCAGCGCGAACTCGCCGAAGCTGACTTTGCTACCGCGCAATGCCAGGCCACGGTTGTGACCAGTCATCTGCTTGCGGAACTTCGTACGCTTTGGTTGCAACATTTGGCGTACCCCTTACTTAGCAGCTTTTTTACGAGGCGCTGGTGCTTGTGGTTTCAGTTCTTCTTGGCGACCACCAATTACTTCGCCTTTGAAGATCCAAACCTTTACACCGATCACACCGTAAGTGGTGTGAGCTTCGTAGTTGGCATAGTCGATGTCGGCACGCAGGGTGTGCAATGGCACACGACCTTCGCGATACCATTCAGTACGTGCGATTTCAGCACCGCCGAGACGACCGCTCACTTGGATTTTGATGCCTTTGGCACCAATGCGCATGGCGTTCTGTACTGCGCGCTTCATAGCGCGACGGAACATTACGCGACGCTCCAGCTGCTGAGCTACGCTCTGCGCAACCAGCATACCGTCGAGCTCCGGCTTGCGGATCTCTTCGATATTGATGTGCACAGGCACACCCATTTGCTTGGTCAGGTCCTGACGCAGTTTCTCAACATCTTCACCTTTCTTCCCGATAACGATACCTGGACGAGCGGTGTGGATGGTGATGCGTGCAGTTTGGGCCGGACGATGGATATCGATACGGCTTACGGACGCGCTTTTTAGTTTGTCTTGGAGGTACTCACGCACATTCAGATCTGCGAGCAAATAGTCCGCATAAGTCCGACCGTCTGCGTACCAGACGGAGGTGTGCTCCTTGACGATTCCCAGGCGAATGCCAATGGGATGTACTTTCTGACCCATCTCTTCGACTCCGTTACTTGTCAGCAACCTTGACAGTGATATGGCAAGACCGCTTGACGATGCGATCAGCACGGCCTTTGGCACGTGGCATGATGCGCTTCAGCGAACGCCCTTCGTTGACGAAAACAGTGCTGACCTTCAGGTCATCAACGTCTGCGCCTTCGTTATGCTCGGCGTTGGCTACGGCCGACTCCAGCACTTTCTTCATGATCTCGGCGGCTTTCTTACTGCTGAAAGCCAACAGGTTGAGCGCTTCGCCCACCTTCTTCCCGCGGATCTGGTCGGCGACCAAGCGGGCTTTCTGGGCGGAGATTCGAGCGCCCGACAACTTAGCGGCTACTTCCATTTCCTAACCCCTTAACGCTTGGCTTTCTTGTCTGCCACGTGCCCGCGATAAGTGCGGGTACCGGCGAACTCGCCCAGTTTGTGGCCGACCATGTCTTCGTTCACGAGAACTGGGACGTGCTGACGACCGTTGTGTACTGCGATGGTCAGACCGACCATTTGTGGCAGGATCATCGAACGACGCGACCAGGTTTTCACCGGTTTGCGATCGTTCTTTTCCGCCGCCACTTCGATCTTCTTCAGTAGGTGAAGATCGATAAAAGGACCTTTTTTCAGAGAACGTGGCACTGTCGTATCCCTCTATTTACTTGCGACGACGGACGATCATTTTGTCGGTACGCTTATTACCACGAGTCTTCGCGCCCTTAGTCGGGAAGCCCCATGGCGATACCGGATGACGACCACCAGAGGTACGACCTTCACCACCACCATGTGGGT
The DNA here is from genome assembly GCF_058791055.1 of Pseudomonas sp. EU05-FHT14B02. NCBI lineage: Bacteria > Pseudomonadati > Pseudomonadota > Gammaproteobacteria > Pseudomonadales > Pseudomonadaceae > Pseudomonas > Pseudomonas sp. EU05-FHT14B02. Next base: position 235,897 of record NZ_JBYTDD010000004.1, read on the forward strand.
GGTCAACCGGGTTCATGGCAACACCACGAACGGTTGGGCGAACGCCACGCCAGCGTTTGGCACCAGCTTTACCCAGCGAACGCAGGCTGTGCTCGGAGTTCGAGACTTCGCCCAGGGTCGCACGGCATTCAGCCAGGACTTTACGCATTTCACCGGAACGCAGACGCAGGGTAACGTACACGCCTTCACGAGCGATCAGCTGAGCCGAAGCACCAGCGGAACGAGCGATCTGTGCGCCTTTACCTGGCTTCAGTTCGATGCCGTGTACGGTAGAACCGACTGGAATGTTGCGCAGTTGCAGAGCGTTACCTGGCTTGATTGGAGCCAGAGCGCCAGCGATCAGCGTGTCGCCAGCACTCACGCCTTTAGGGGCGATGATGTAGCGGCGCTCGCCGTCTGCGTAGCAGAGCAGTGCGATGTGAGCAGTACGGTTTGGATCGTATTCGATACGCTCGACAGTGGCGACGATGCCATCTTTGTCGTTGCGACGGAAATCGACCATACGGTAATGCTGCTTATGACCACCACCGATGTGACGAGTGGTAATACGGCCATTGTTGTTACGACCACCAGTCTTCGATTTCTTCTCGAGCAGCGGTGCGTGAGGAGCCCCTTTATGCAGCTCCTGGTTGACCACCTTGACCACAAAACGGCGGCCAGGGGAAGTCGGTTTGCATTTAACGATTGCCATGATGCACCCCTTCCTTACTCAGCACTGCTGCTGAAATCGAGATCTTGGCCTGGCTGAAGGGAGATAACTGCCTTCTTCCAGTCATTACGCTTGCCCAGACCGCGAGCAGTGCGCTTGCTCTTACCCAGAACATTCAGGGTAGTAACACGCTCTACTTTCACGCTGAACAGGCTTTCGACGGCCTTCTTGATTTCCAGCTTGGTTGCGTCGGTAGCAACCTTGAAAACGAACTGGCCTTTCTTGTCTGCCAGAACCGTAGCCTTCTCGGAAACGTGCGGGCCAAGCAGAACTTTAAATACGCGTTCCTGGTTCATCCCAGCAGCTCCTCGAATTTCTTCACGGCCGACACGGTGATCAACACCTTGTCGTATGCGATCAGACTAACTGGATCGGAACCTTGCACGTCACGCACATCTACGTGTGGCAGGTTACGAGCAGCCAGGTACAGGTTCTGATCAACAGCGTCGGACACGATCAGAACGTCGGTCAGGCTCATGTTGTTCAGTTTGCCCAGCAGGTCTTTGGTTTTCGGCGTTTCAACGGCGAAATCCTGAACCACGACCAGACGATCAGTACGCACCAGCTCAGCAAGGATGGAACGCATTGCTGCGCGGTACATCTTCTTGTTCAGCTTCTGGGAGTGATCCTGAGGACGAGCTGCGAAAGTGGTACCGCCGCCACGCCAGATTGGGCTACGGATAGTACCGGCACGAGCACGGCCAGTACCTTTCTGACGCCATGGGCGCTTACCGCCACCACGAACGTCGGAACGGGTCTTTTGCTGCTTGGAACCCTGACGACCGCCAGCCATGTAGGCTACGACTGCTTGGTGAACCAGCGTCTCGTTGAATTCGCCGCCAAATGTCAGTTCGGAAACTTCGATCGCTTGAGCGTCATTTACATTTAATTGCATGTCAGCTTCCCCTTAACCGCGAGCCTTGGCTGCTGGACGTACAACCAAGTTGCCGCCAGTAGCGCCAGGAACAGCGCCCTTGACCAACAACAGATTGCGTTCAGCGTCCACGCGCACTACTTCGAGGGACTGCACGGTCACGCGCTCAGCGCCCATATGACCGGACATTTTTTTGCCCTTGAATACACGACCAGGAGTCTGGCACTGGCCGATAGAGCCTGGAACGCGGTGGGATACGGAGTTACCGTGGGTGTTATCTTGCCCGCGGAAATTCCAACGCTTGATCGTACCCTGGAAGCCTTTACCCTTGGACTGACCGGTTACATCAACCAGTTGACCAGCGGCGAAGATTTCAGCGTTGATCAGATCGCCGGCCTGGTACTCGCCTTCTTCAAGGCGGAATTCCATTACGGTACGACCAGCGGCAACGTTCGCTTTAGCGAAGTGGCCAGCCTGAGCTGCTGTTACACGCGAAGCACGACGCTCGCCGACAGTGACTTGCACTGCACGATAGCCATCGGTCTCTTCAGTTTTGAACTGGGTGACGCGATTCGGTTCGATCTCAATGACCGTGACCGGAATGGAGACACCTTCTTCGGTGAAAATACGGGTCATACCCGCTTTACGACCGACTACACCAATAGTCATGTTGTAAACCTCATGAGTGTACGGGGCTTTCACCCGCTATGGCCGCCCATTTCAGAGCGTTACACGACTAAGACCGAGTCTTAGCCGAGGCTGATCTGTACTTCCACACCGGCCGCAAGATCAAGCTTCATAAGAGCATCAACGGTTTTATCCGTTGGCTGGACGATATCCAGAACACGCTTATGAGTACGGATCTCGTACTGGTCACGCGCGTCTTTGTTGACGTGCGGGGAGACCAGAACGGTGAACCGCTCTTTACGGGTAGGCAGTGGAATTGGACCACGCACTTGAGCACCAGTACGTTTCGCGGTTTCCACGATTTCCTGGGTTGATTGGTCGATCAGGCGATGGTCGAAAGCCTTCAACCTGATACGGATTTGCTGATTTTGCATTGGATTTCAGACTCCGGCTGCTATTCCCACCGGGCGCAATACGCCCGTTAAAAGGAGGCGCAATTCTATAGACGCCCCAGATGGGTGTCAACCCAATAAAAAAGCCCCCGCTGAGCGGGGGCCTTTCAAAGCATCGAAGCTATCTCAAAAGAGATGCTTACTCGATGATTTTGGCTACGACGCCAGCGCCGACGGTACGACCGCCTTCACGGATAGCGAAACGCAGGCCGTCTTCCATTGCGATGGTCTTGATCAGGGTAACTTCCATCTGGATGTTGTCACCTGGCATTACCATTTCAACGCCTTCTGGCAGCTGGCAGTTACCAGTCACGTCAGTAGTACGGAAGTAGAACTGTGGACGGTAGCCTTTGAAGAACGGAGTGTGACGACCGCCTTCTTCCTTGCTCAGAACGTAAACTTCTGCGGTGAACTTGGTGTGCGGCTTAACCGAACCTGGCTTAACCAGAACCTGGCCACGCTCAACGTCGTCACGCTTGGTACCACGCAGCAGAACGCCGCAGTTCTCGCCAGCACGACCTTCGTCGAGCAGCTTGCGGAACATTTCAACACCGGTGCAGGTGGTGGTGGTGGTGTCACGCAGACCAACGATTTCCAGTGCATCTTGAACGCGAACGATACCGCGCTCGATACGACCAGTCACAACAGTACCACGACCCGAGATCGAGAATACGTCTTCGATTGGCATCAGGAATGGCTTGTCGATAGCACGCTCTGGTTCTGGGATGTAGCTGTCCAGGGTTTCAACCAGTTTACGAACGGCAGTGGTGCCCATTTCGTTGTCGTCTTTGCCTTCCAGCGCCATACGAGCCGAACCGATGATGATTGGAGTGTCATCGCCCGGGAAGTCGTAGGTGGACAGCAGGTCGCGAACTTCCATCTCGACCAGTTCCAGCAGCTCAGCGTCGTCTACCAGGTCAGCCTTGTTCAGGAAAACCACGATGTACGGAACGCCTACCTGACGGGACAGCAGGATGTGCTCACGGGTTTGCGGCATCGGACCATCAGCGGCCGAGCAAACCAGGATCGCGCCGTCCATCTGGGCAGCACCGGTGATCATGTTCTTCACATAGTCAGCGTGACCTGGGCAGTCAACGTGAGCGTAGTGACGGATCTTCGAGTTGTACTCGACGTGCGCGGTGTTGATGGTGATACCACGAGCTTTTTCTTCTGGCGCGCTGTCGATCTTATCGAAATCAACGATTGCGGAACCGAAAACTTCGGAGCAAACGCGAGTCAGAGCTGCGGTCAGAGTGGTTTTACCGTGGTCAACGTGACCGATGGTGCCAACGTTGACGTGCGGTAGGGAACGATCAAATTTTTCTTTAGCCACGACAATTAACTCCTTGCCTAAAGGACTGAATCAGCCTTGTTTTTTGGTTACAGTTTCGACGATGTGCGACGGAGCTGTATTGTATTTTTTGAATTCCATAGAGTAGCTTGCGCGACCCTGGGACATCGAACGAACGTCGGTCGCATAACCGAACATCTCGCCCAACGGAACTTCAGCACGGATCACCTTACCGGAGACCGTGTCTTCCATACCCAGAATCATGCCGCGACGACGGTTAAGGTCGCCCATCACGTCACCCATATAGTCTTCAGGCGTAACAACCTCTACCGCCATGATCGGCTCGAGCAACTCACCACCGCCCTTCTGGGCCAGTTGCTTGGTCGCCATGGAAGCAGCCACCTTAAACGCCATCTCGTTCGAGTCGACGTCGTGGTAAGAACCATCAAACACGGTAGCCTTCAGGCCGATCAGCGGATAGCCGGCAACTACGCCGTTCTTCATCTGCTCTTCGATACCCTTCTGGATAGCCGGGATGTATTCCTTAGGAACCACACCACCCACTACTTCGTTCACGAATTGCAGACCTTCCTGACCTTCGTCAGCAGGAGCAAAACGGATCCAGCAATGGCCGAACTGGCCACGACCGCCGGACTGACGAACGAACTTGCCTTCGATTTCGCAATTCTTCGTGATGCGCTCACGATACGAAACCTGAGGCTTACCGATGTTGGCTTCGACGTTGAACTCACGGCGCATCCGGTCAACCAGGATGTCCAGGTGCAACTCGCCCATGCCAGAGATGATCGTTTGACCAGTCTCTTCATCAGTCTTGACGCGGAAAGACGGGTCTTCCTGAGCAAGTTTGCCCAGAGCGATACCCATTTTTTCCTGGTCATCCTTGGTCTTAGGCTCTACGGCAACCGAAATAACCGGCTCCGGGAAGTCCATGCGAACCAGGATGATTGGCTTGTCAGCGTTGCACAAGGTTTCACCAGTGGTGACGTCCTTCATGCCGATCAGGGCCGCGATGTCACCAGCGCGTACTTCCTTGATCTCTTCACGGGCGTTTGCGTGCATTTGCACCATACGACCCACGCGCTCTTTCTTGCCTTTGACCGAGTTGATCACGCCGTCGCCGGAGGCCAACACGCCAGAGTAAACACGGACGAAAGTCAAGGTACCCACGAATGGGTCGGTAGCGATCTTGAACGCCAGAGCCGAGAACGGCTCGTTGTCGTCTGCATGACGCTCCATCTGCTTTTCCTCGTCATCCGGGTCAGTACCCTTGATGGCAGGAATGTCGGTTGGAGCCGGCAGGTAGTCGATAACGGCGTCGAGAACCAGGGGAACACCCTTGTTCTTGAAGGAAGAACCGCAAACAGCCAGAACGATCTCACCAGCGATAGTACGCTGACGCAGAGCACCCTTGATTTCCTCGACGGTGAGTTCTTCACCTTCAAGGTACTTGTTCATCAGCTCTTCGCTGGCTTCGGCCGCAGCCTCAACCATGTTGTTGCGCCACTCTTCAGCCAGCTCCTGCAGTTCAGCAGGGATGGCCTCACGACGAGGGGTCATACCCTTGTCGGCATCGTTCCAGTAAACGGCTTCCATGGTCATCAGATCGATCTGACCCTGGAAGTTGTCTTCGGAACCGATAGCGAGCTGGATAGGCACCGGAGTGTGACCCAGACGCTGCTTGATCTGAGCGATCACGCGCAGGAAGTTCGCACCGGCACGGTCCATCTTGTTCACGTAAACGATACGTGGAACACCGTATTTGTTGGCTTGACGCCATACGGTTTCGGACTGAGGCTCAACGCCGGAAGTACCGCAGAACACAACGACCGCGCCGTCGAGTACACGCAGGGAACGTTCAACTTCAATGGTGAAGTCTACGTGGCCCGGGGTATCGATGACGTTGAAACGGTACTGGTCTTTGTGCTGCTTGGCGGAACCCTGCCAGAAGGCGGTAATGGCAGCAGAAGTAATGGTAATACCACGCTCCTGCTCCTGCACCATCCAGTCTGTGGTCGCGGCGCCATCATGCACCTCGCCCATTTTGTGACTTTTGCCAGTGTAAAAAAGGACGCGCTCAGTGGTGGTGGTTTTACCAGCATCCACGTGTGCAACGATACCAATGTTACGGTAGCGATTAATCGGTGTTGTACGAGCCATAAAGCCCTCGCAAAATTAGTGACGCTAAAATTAGAAGCGGTAGTGCGAGAAAGCCTTGTTGGCTTCAGCCATACGGTGAACATCTTCACGCTTCTTAACTGCAGCACCTTTACCTTCGGCAGCGTCCAACAGTTCGCCAGCCAAACGCAGAGCCATAGACTTCTCGCCGCGCTTGCGGGCGTAGTCTACCAACCAGCGCATTGCCAGAGCGTTACGACGGGAAGGACGAACCTCGACCGGAACCTGGTAAGTAGCACCACCAACGCGGCGCGACTTCACTTCGACCAGCGGAGCGATGGCGTCGAGTGCTTTTTCGAAGAGTTCCAGGGGATCGGTGCCGGCCTTACGAGCCTTCACGGTATCCAGGGCACCATAAACGATACGCTCGGCAACGGCTTTCTTGCCGCTTTCCATTACGTGGTTCATGAATTTGGCGAGGATTTGGCTTCCGTATTTCGGATCGTCCAGAATCTCACGCTTGGCTGCTACGCGACGTCTTGGCATTGATAAGCCCTCAAACGGTCTTCAGGTTAGCCCGGGACAGCTCCTATGGATGCGTGCCCGACCTTACTCTTATCGACTCAATAAAATGAAAAACTGCAAAACGGCCGATTACTTCGGACGCTTGGTACCGTACTTCGAACGACCCTGGTTACGACCTTTAACACCGGAAGTATCCAACGAACCGCGAACGGTGTGGTAACGAACACCTGGCAAGTCTTTTACACGACCGCCGCGGATCAGTACCACGCTGTGCTCTTGCAGGTTGTGGCCTTCACCGCCGATGTACGAGGAAACCTCGAAACCGTTGGTCAGGCGCACACGGCATACTTTACGCAGTGCCGAGTTAGGTTTTTTCGGCGTGGTGGTGTACACACGGGTGCACACGCCACGGCGTTGCGGGCAGTTCTGCAGCGCAGGCACGTCGGATTTCTCGACGATACGCTTACGCGGCTGACGTACCAGCTGGTTGATAGTTGCCATCTACTAGCTCCACTGTTGTCTTGCGACGCTATTGTCTTGCAAGAAAAGCAAAATGGCAGGAACGAGTTCCCGCCAAATTTAGGGGTACAAGAGTCTAAAGAGGATCTTGTCCCCAGTCAAGGCAAGGCCCCGCCCTCCCCGCTCATCCAATCTCGACAAATTGTCTCGATTCGATGAACGGAGTGACCAGGGCCTCACACTCATTTACCGCAGAACTCAGTTACCGCTCGAGTTCAGCGCTTCGGTCAGTGCAGCTTCCACTTCACTGGCGCTTACGCGCAACGGCTTGTCTGCATCACGGCGGCGCTTACGCTCGCTGTGATAAGCCAGGCCGGTACCAGCCGGGATCAGACGACCCACGACCACGTTTTCTTTCAGGCCGCGCAGGTAATCGCGCTTGCCGGTTACCGCCGCTTCGGTCAGTACGCGAGTGGTTTCCTGGAAGGAAGCCGCCGAGATGAACGATTCGGTGGACAACGACGCCTTGGTGATACCCAGCAGAACACGAGTGAACTTGGAGACAAACTTGTCTTCGCCGCTCAGACGCTCGTTCTCTACCAGTACGTGAGTCAATTCCATCTGGTCGCCCTTGATGAAACTGGAATCGCCGGATTCAGCGATCTCAACTTTACGCAGCATCTGACGCAGGATGGTCTCGATGTGCTTGTCGTTGATCTTCACGCCTTGCAGACGATAAACGTCCTGGATCTCGTTGACGATGTACTTGGCCAGCGCACTCACACCCAGCAGACGCAGGATGTCGTGTGGATCGCTCGGACCGTCGGAGATAACTTCGCCGCGGTTTACCTGTTCGCCTTCGAACACGTTCAGGTGACGCCACTTCGGAATCAGCTCTTCGTACGGATCGCTACCGTCGTTCGGGGTGATAACCAGACGGCGCTTGCCCTTGGTCTCTTTACCGAACGCGATGGTGCCGCTGACTTCAGCCAGAATCGACGCTTCTTTCGGACGACGGGCTTCGAACAAGTCGGCAACACGCGGCAGACCACCGGTGATGTCTCGAGTTTTCGAAGTCTCTTGCGGGATACGAGCGATAACATCACCGATCGCGATCTTCGCACCATCCGCTACACCGACCAGGGCGTTGGCTGGCAGGAAGTACTGAGCGATAACGTCAGTGCCTGGCAGCAACAGATCCTTGCCGTTGTCGTCGACCATCTTCACGGCAGGACGGATGTCTTTACCGGCAGCTGGACGATCTTTGGCGTCGAGTACTTCAATGTTGGTCATACCGGTCAATTCGTCGGTCTGACGCTTGATCGTGATGCCTTCTTCCATGCCCACGTAGGTCACGGTACCTTTCATTTCGGTAACGATCGGGTGAGTGTGCGGATCCCACTTGGCCACGATGGCGCCAGCTTCGACCTTGTCACCTTCTTTAACCGAAATCACGGCACCGTACGGCAGCTTGTAACGCTCACGCTCACGACCGAAGTCATCAGCGATGGCCAGCTCACCGGAACGGGACACGGCAACCAGGTGACCATCCACTCGCTCAACATGCTTCAGGTTGTGCAGACGGACGGTACCGCCATTCTTCACCTGAACGCTGTCGGCTGCGGAGGTCCGGCTTGCCGCACCACCGATGTGGAACGTACGCATCGTCAGCTGGGTACCCGGCTCACCGATGGACTGGGCAGCGATAACGCCGACCGCTTCACCGATGTTCACCTGGTGACCACGAGCCAGATCGCGACCGTAGCACTTGGCGCAAATACCGAAACGGGTTTCGCAGCTGATCGGCGAACGCACGATCACTTCGTCGATGCTGTTGAGCTCGATGAACTCGACCCACTTCTCGTCTACCAGCGTGCCGGCAGGAACGATGACGTCCTCGGTACCTGGCTTGAATACGTCACGGGCGATAACTCGACCCAATACGCGCTCACCCAGCGGCTCTACAACGTCACCGCCTTCAATGTGCGGAGTCATCAGCAGACCGTGTTCGGTGCCGCAATCGATCTCGGTTACAACCAGATCCTGCGCCACGTCTACCAGACGACGGGTCAGATAACCCGAGTTCGCCGTTTTCAACGCGGTATCCGCCAGACCTTTACGAGCACCGTGAGTGGAGATGAAGTACTGGAGTACGCTCAAACCTTCACGGAAGTTCGCGGTAATCGGCGTTTCAATGATGGAACCGTCCGGCTTGGCCATCAGACCACGCATACCGGCCAGCTGACGAATCTGTGCTGCGGAACCCCGCGCACCCGAGTCGGCCATCATGTACATCGAGTTGAAAGACTCTTGGTCGACTTCGACGCCATGACGGTCGATGACTTTCTCTTTCGAGAGGTTGGCCATCATCGCCTTGGAAACTTCGTCGTTCGCCTTGGACCAAAGGTCGATCACTTTGTTGTACTTCTCGCCCTGGGTTACCAGGCCGGAGGCGTACTGACTTTCGATCTCCTTCACTTCGTCGGTGGCTGCACCGATGATGCGGGCTTTTTCATCCGGGATAACGAAGTCGTTAACACCGATGGAAACGCCGGAAATGGTCGAATAGGCAAAACCGGTGTACATCAACTGGTCAGCGAAGATCACGGTCTCTTTCAGACCAACCACGCGGTAGCACTGGTTGATCAGCTTGGAGATCGCCTTTTTCTTCATCGGCAGGTTGACGACGTCGTACGACAGACCTTTTGGCACAACCTGGAACAACAGCGCACGGCCGACAGTGGTGTCGACGATACGGGTGTTGGTCACGCTGCCGCCATCACGGTCGTTGACGGTTTCGTTGATCCGCACCTTGACCTTGGCGTGCAGTGCGGCTTCGCCGGCACGGAACACACGGTCAACTTCCTGCAGATCAGCGAACACGCGACCTTCGCCCTTGGCGTTGATCGCTTCACGAGTCATGTAGTACAGACCCAATACAACGTCCTGCGACGGAACGATGATTGGCTCACCGTTGGCTGGCGACAGAATGTTGTTGGTCGACATCATCAACGCACGCGCTTCGAGCTGGGCTTCCAGCGTCAGCGGTACGTGCACGGCCATTTGGTCGCCGTCGAAGTCGGCGTTGTACGCAGCGCAGACCAGAGGGTGCAGCTGGATAGCCTTACCTTCGATCAGTACCGGTTCAAACGCCTGGATACCCAGACGGTGAAGAGTCGGTGCACGGTTGAGAAGAACCGGGTGTTCGCGAATCACTTCAGCGAGAACGTCCCAAACCTCTGGCAGTTCGCGCTCGACCATCTTCTTGGCAGCCTTGATGGTGGTAGCGAGACCACGCATTTCAAGCTTGCCGAAAATGAACGGCTTGAACAGCTCGAGAGCCATTTTCTTCGGCAGACCGCACTGGTGCAGACGCAGGGTCGGACCTACGGTAATTACCGAACGACCGGAGTAGTCAACACGCTTACCGAGCAAGTTCTGACGGAAACGACCCTGCTTACCCTTGATCATGTCAGCCAGGGATTTCAGAGGACGCTTGTTGGAACCGGTGATAGCGCGGCCACGACGACCGTTGTCGAGCAGTGCGTCGACGGCTTCCTGCAACATACGCTTTTCGTTGCGCACGATGATGTCCGGAGCGGACAGATCCAGCAGGCGCTTCAAGCGGTTGTTACGGTTGATCACTCGACGATACAGATCGTTGAGGTCGGAAGTCGCAAAGCGACCGCCATCCAGCGGGACCAGTGGACGCAGATCTGGCGGCAGAACCGGCAGAACGGTCAGCACCATCCACTCTGGCAGGTTGCCGGAACCCTGGAAGGCTTCCATCAACTTCAGACGCTTGGACAGCTTCTTGATCTTGGTTTCGGAGTTGGTTTGCGGAATCTCTTCACGCAGACGGCCAATCTCGTGTTCCAGGTCGATAGCGTGCAGCAGTTCGCGGACAGCTTCGGCACCCATGCGGGCATCGAAATCGTCGCCGAACTCTTCCAGCGCTTCGAAGTACTGCTCGTCGTTGAGCAACTGACCTTTTTCAAGGGTGGTCATGCCTGGATCGATAACGACATAGCTCTCGAAGTAGAGAACGCGTTCGATATCACGCAGGGTCATGTCCATCAGCAAGCCGATACGGGACGGCAGCGATTTCAGGAACCAGATGTGGGCAACTGGCGAGGCCAGTTCGATGTGCGCCATGCGCTCACGACGAACTTTTGCCAGCGCAACTTCAACGCCGCACTTCTCGCAGATCACACCACGGTGCTTCAAGCGCTTGTACTTACCGCACAGGCACTCGTAATCCTTTACCGGGCCAAAGATCTTGGCGCAGAACAGGCCGTCACGCTCAGGTTTGAACGTACGGTAGTTGATGGTTTCCGGCTTTTTAACTTCACCGAACGACCACGAACGGATCATCTCAGGCGATGCCAATCCGATACGGATGGCGTCGAACTCTTCGACTTGACCCTGGTTTTTCAGCAAATTCAGTAGGTCTTTCAAGGCCTTTCCTCCTGGCGGAGCAGAGAGCGGGCAATCCTGCCCCGCTCTCGATTCGCGTCACGTGTTATTCGGTTTCCAGATCGATATCGATGCCGAGGGAACGAATTTCCTTGATCAACACGTTGAAGGACTCGGGCATGCCCGGCTCCATACGGTGATCGCCATCCACGATGTTCTTGTACATCTTGGTACGGCCGTTCACATCGTCCGACTTCACTGTGAGCATTTCTTGCAGAGTGTAAGCGGCACCGTATGCTTCCAGTGCCCAGACCTCCATCTCCCCGAAACGCTGACCACCGAACTGCGCCTTACCACCCAGCGGCTGCTGGGTAACCAGGCTGTACGAACCGGTAGAACGAGCGTGCATCTTGTCGTCTACCAAGTGGTTCAGCTTCAGCATGTACATGTAGCCAACGGTAACCGGGCGCTCGAACTTGTTGCCGGTACGGCCGTCAGTCAGCTGCATCTGGCCGCTTTCTGGCAGATCCGCCAGTTTCAGCATGGCCTTGATTTCGCTTTCCTTGGCACCGTCGAACACTGGAGTGGCCATTGGAACGCCGCCACGCAGGTTTTGAGCCAGATCCAGGATTTCCTGATCCGAGAAGTCATCGAGGCTTTCCTGACGACCGCCGATCTCGTTATAGATCTCGTGCAGGAACTTGCGAAGCTCGGCGACCTTGCGCTGCTCTTCAACCATGCGGTTGATCTTCTCGCCCAGACCTTTGGCCGCGAGGCCCAGGTGGGTTTCAAGGATCTGACCAACGTTCATACGCGAAGGTACGCCCAACGGGTTAAGGACGACGTCGACCGGGGTGCCATTGGCATCGTGCGGCATGTCTTCAACCGGCATGATCACGGAGACCACACCTTTGTTACCGTGACGACCGGCCATCTTGTCGCCCGGCTGGATGCGACGACGGATTGCCAGGTAAACCTTGACGATTTTCAGCACGCCTGGAGCCAGGTCATCGCCCTGCTGCAGTTTGCGCTTCTTGTCTTCGAACTTGTCGTCCAGCAGACGGCGACGATCAACGATGTAGGCCTGAGCCTTCTCGAGCTGCTCGTTCAGAGCATCTTCAGCCATGCGCAGTTTGAACCACTGGCCGTGCTCAAGACCGTCGAGAACTTCGTCGGTGATGTCCTGGCCTTTCTTCAGACCGGCGCCGCCTTCGGCTTTGTGGCCGACCAGAGCGGAACGCAGACGTTCGAAAGTAGCACCCTCAACGATGCGGAACTCTTCGTTCAGGTCCTTGCGGATCTCGTCCAGCTGGGACTTCTCGATCGACAGGGCACGAGCATCACGCTCAACGCCGTCGCGGGTGAAGACCTGTACGTCGATGACAGTACCTTTGGTACCGGTAGGTACACGCAGGGAAGTGTCTTTAACGTCGCTGGCTTTTTCACCGAAGATCGCACGCAGCAGTTTTTCTTCCGGAGTCAGCTGGGTCTCGCCTTTCGGAGTGACCTTACCGACCAGGATGTCGCCTGCGCCAACTTCAGCACCTACGTAAACGATACCGGCTTCGTCCAGCTTGTTCAGAGCCGCTTCACCCACGTTCGGGATGTCGGCAGTGATTTCCTCTGGGCCAAGCTTGGTGTCACGGGCCACACAGGTCAGTTCCTGGATGTGGATCGTGGTGAAACGGTCTTCCTGAACAACACGCTCGGACAGGCAGATGGAGTCTTCGAAGTTGAAGCCGTTCCATGCCATGAACGCGATGCGCATGTTCTGACCCAGTGCCAGTTCACCCATGTCGGTGGACGGGCCGTCGGCCATGATGTCGCTACGCTGAACCCGATCACCCTTACGCACCAGCGGACGCTGGTTGATGCAGGTGTTCTGGTTGGAGCGGGTGTACTTGGTCAGGTTGTAGATGTCGACACCGGCTTCACCGGTTTCAACTTCGTCATCGGCAACACGAACCACGATACGGCTGGCGTCGACGGAGTCGATCACGCCGCCACGACGAGCCACGACGCAAACGCCGGAGTCACGGGCTACGTTACGCTCCATGCCGGTACCTACCAGCGGCTTGTCAGCGCGCAGGGTTGGTACAGCTTGACGCTGCATGTTCGAACCCATCAACGCACGGTTGGCGTCGTCGTGCTCGAGGAACGGAATCAGCGACGCAGCAACCGAAACTACCTGCTTCGGCGATACGTCCATCAAGGTGACGTCTTCCGGCGCCTTGACGGTGAATTCGTTCAAGTGACGAACAGCTACCAGCTCGTCGATCAGGACTTTCTTGTCGTTCATCGTGGCCGAGGCCTGAGCGATCACGTGATCGGCTTCTTCGATGGCGGACAGGAACACGATCTCGTCGGTGACCAGGGCGTCTTTCACCACACGGTACGGGCTCTCGAGGAAGCCGTACTGGTTGGTGCGCGCATAAGCGGCCAGGGAGTTGATCAGACCGATGTTCGGACCTTCTGGCGTTTCAATCGGGCATACACGACCGTAGTGAGTCGGGTGTACGTCACGCACTTCAAAGCCGGCACGCTCACGAGTCAGACCGCCAGGGCCGAGTGCAGAAACACGACGCTTGTGGGTGATCTCGGACAGCGGGTTGTTCTGGTCCATGAACTGGGACAGCTGGCTGGAACCGAAGAACTCCTTCACCGCCGCAGCCACTGGCTTGGCGTTGATCAGGTCTTGCGGCATCAGGCCTTCGCTTTCAGCCATCGACAGACGCTCTTTGACCGCACGCTCAACACGTACCAGGCCAACGCGGAACTGGTTCTCGGCCATTTCGCCTACGCAGCGAACACGACGGTTACCCAGGTGGTCGATGTCATCGACGATGCCTTTACCGTTACGGATGTCGACCAGGGTCTTCAGTACCGCGACGATGTCTTCCTTGCACAGCACGCCCGAACCTTCGATCTCGGTACGACCGATACGACGGTTGAACTTCATCCGGCCGACCGCAGACAGGTCATAGCGCTCAGGGCTGAAGAACAGGTTGTTGAACAGGGTCTCGGCAGCATCCTTGGTTGGCGGCTCGCCAGGACGCATCATGCGATAGATCTCGACCAGCGCTTCCAGTTGGTTGCTGGTGGAGTCGATCTTCAGGGTGTCGGAGACGAACGGACCGCAGTCGATATCGTTGGTGTACAGAGTTTCGATGCGAACAACCTGAGCCTTGGCGATTTTGGCCAGGATCTCGGTGTTCAGCTCGGTGTTGCACTCTGCCAGGATTTCGCCGGTTGCCGGGTGCACGATGACCTTGGCGGTTGTACGACCCAGGACGTAGTCCAGAGGCACATCCAGCTCTTTGATCCCGGCTTTTTCCAGCTGGTTGATGTGGCGAGCGGTGATACGACGACCCTGCTCGACAATAACCTTGCCTTTGTCATCCTGAATATCGAGGACAGCGATTTCACCGCGCAGGCGCTGAGGCACCAGTTCCAGGCTCAGGGTCTCGCCCTTCACGTGGAATACGTTGGTGGTATAGAACGCGTCCAGCACTTCTTCAGTTGTATAGCCCAGCGCGCGCAGCAGTACCGAAGCAGGCAGCTTGCGACGACGGTCGATACGCACGAATACGCAGTCTTTCGGGTCGAACTCGAAGTCCAGCCACGAACCGCGGTAAGGGATGATGCGCGCGGAGTACAGCAGTTTGCCGGAGCTGTGCGTCTTGCCACGGTCGTGGTCGAAGAACACGCCTGGCGAACGGTGCAGCTGGGAAACGATTACACGCTCGGTACCGTTGATTACGAAGGTACCGTTCTCAGTCATCAGGGGGATTTCACCCATGTAGACTTCTTGCTCTTTGATGTCCTTGATCGCTTTGTTCGACGACTCTTTGTCGAAAATGATCAGGCGCACTTTTACCCGCAAAGGTACGGCGTAAGTTACACCGCGCAATACGCATTCTTTGACATCAAATGCCGGTTCGCCCAGGCGATAACCGACGTACTCCAGCGCAGCATTGCCGGAGTAGCTGATGATCGGGAAAACGGATTTGAAGGCCGCATGCAGGCCCACGTCGCGGAACTGATCTTTAGTCGCTCCCGCTTGCAAGAATTCACGATACGAATCCAGCTGGATGGCCAGGAGGTACGGCACATCCATGACGTCCGGCAACTTGCTAAAGTCCTTGCGGATACGTTTTTTCTCAGTATATGAGTAAGCCATCAGCGTTCCCCAGCTTGGTCACCTGCTTGTTTGGCCCCTCCCGACGGGAGCAGCCAGAAAATCGTGCAAACCCCATGGTTTGCGCCACCGCATCGGGTGGTTACAGCACGTTATCAGCACCGACCCAGTCGGCTGCCAATAACGGAAAAAGGCCGGTGGCAAGAGCCACCAGCCATCAGCCTGTCGCTTAACGCTCGGGCTGGAGGAGCAAAGTCGATGCTTACTTCAGCTCGACTTTAGCGCCTGCTTCTTCCAGAGCTGCTTTGGCTTTGTCAGCTGCGTCTTTGGCAACAGCTTCCAGAACCATGGCAGGTGCGCCGTCAACTACAGCCTTGGCTTCTTTCAAGCCCAGACCGGTCAGTTCACGTACAGCCTTGATCACGTTAACTTTCTTCTCGCCAGCTTCGGTCAGCATGACGTTGAATTCGGTTTGCTCTTCAGCAACGGCAGCAGCAACAGCTGGACCAGCCGATGCAGCAGCAGCGGTAACACCGAATTTTTCTTCGAAAGCTTTGATCAGCTCAACAACTTCCATTACGGACATGTTGCCAACTGCTTCAAGGATATCGTTCTGAGAGATAGACATGAATCTAATTCCTGATATTGGGGACGGCCTACGCGACCATCGAAAAAAACAAAAAACGCGAGAAGTTGACGAGCCTTAGGCTGCAGCAGCTTCTTTCTGGTCGCGAATTGCCGCCAGAGTACGAGCCAACTTGCTGGTAGCGCCTTGAATCACGCTCATCAGCTGAGAAATTGCTTCGTCACGGGTCGGCAGAGTTGCCAGTACGTCGATTTGGTTAGCTGCGAGGAACTTGCCCTCGAACGCAGCTGCCTTGATCTCGAACTTGTCCTGACCCTTTGCGAATTCCTTGAAGATCCGGGCAGCAGCGCCTGGATGTTCTTTGGAGAACGCAATCAGGGTAGGGCCAGTGAACACGTCGTTGAGGACACTGAATTCAGTGTCAGCAACAGCGCGCTTGAGCAGGGTGTTACGTACAACACGTACGTAAACGCCAGCCTCACGAGCCTCTTTACGGAGTCCGGTCATCGCGCCTACTGTTACGCCACGGGCATCAGCCACGACAGCGGACAGAGCGACTTTGGCAGCCTCGTTGACTTCAGCGACGATGGCCTTCTTGTCTTCGAGTTTAATTGCCACGGGTTTAACTCCTGCTTGTTACCGTTTCATCTGGTCGAAACCGGATGTCGTTTTGGTGTCTGATTCGGTAAGGAACCGGGAGCACCATCTGCGTAGGCTTGTGGTTTAAGACTTGCGTCGCCTACGGTCTTGGATAGCCCCCGCCAGGCAGGGACCCCAATTTTTCAATTGGCGCAATCGCTTGCACCAATCTGTGTCTTACGCGTCGAGCGAGCTTTGGTCGATGACCAGACCTGGGCCCATAGTGGTGCTCAGGGTAACGCGCTTGACGTAAAT
Organism: Pseudomonas sp. EU05-FHT14B02; assembly: GCF_058791055.1. Classification (NCBI taxonomy): domain Bacteria; kingdom Pseudomonadati; phylum Pseudomonadota; class Gammaproteobacteria; order Pseudomonadales; family Pseudomonadaceae; genus Pseudomonas; species Pseudomonas sp. EU05-FHT14B02. The sequence goes on from NZ_JBYTDD010000004.1 coordinate 253,004, forward strand.
GCCTTTCGAGGAAGCTGGCTTGATACGCTTCAGATCAGCGATCAGGGCTTCAACGTTTTCCTTCAGCTTGACGGCGTCGAAGCCGATCTTGCCAACGGAAGTGTGGATGATGCCGTTTTTGTCGGTGCGATAACGAACCTGACCAGCCTTGGCGTTTTTAACCGCGGTAGCTACGTCTGGGGTTACGGTGCCGACTTTAGGGTTAGGCATCAGGCCACGTGGACCGAGGATCTGACCCAACTGACCTACAACGCGCATTGCATCCGGGGATGCGATCACTACGTCATAGTTCAGGTCGCCGCCTTTCATTTCGGCAGCCAGATCGTCCATGCCTACGCGGTCAGCGCCGGCAGCCAGAGCGGCTTCAGCAGCTGGACCCTGGGTGAACACAGCAACGCGAACGGTCTTGCCAGTGCCGTGTGGCAGCACAGTAGCGCTACGAACGACCTGGTCGGATTTACGCGGGTCAACACCCAGGTTTACAGCTACGTCGAACGACTCGCTGAACTTGACAGTCGACAGCTCGGCCAGCAGGGCAGCAGCGTCTACAAAGTTGTAGGCCTTGCCTGCTTCGATTTTGCCGGCGATAGCCTTTTGACGCTTGGTCAGCTTAGCCATTACACACCCTCCACGTTAAGGCCCATGCTACGAGCAGAACCGGCGATGGTACGCACGGCTGCTTCCATATCAGCTGCAGTCAGATCCGCGTTTTTGGTTTTCGCGATTTCTTCCAGCTGAGCACGGGTCACGGTGCCAACCTTAACGGTGTTCGGACGAGCGGAACCGCTGGTCAGACCGGCCGCCTTCTTCAGCAGAACCGAAGCAGGGGTGGATTTGGTTTCGAAAGTGAAGCTACGGTCGCTGTAGACAGTGATGATCACTGGAGTCGGCAGACCTGGCTCAAGACCCTGAGTACGGGCGTTGAAAGCCTTGCAGAATTCCATGATGTTCACGCCGTGCTGACCCAGAGCAGGACCAACAGGTGGGCTTGGGTTAGCCTGAGCGGCCTTCACTTGCAGCTTGATGTAAGCGGTAATCTTCTTGGCCATGAGGCACTCCAATTACGGGTTCGAACGCCTCGAGAGGCTCCCCGGTTACTTGCGCGTTTATCCCAGTGACGACAAAACCCCACAGCCTACGGCTGCGGGGTTGGGATTTTTGTTCAACTAGACCTTTTCGACCTGGCTGAACTCGAGCTCCACCGGAGTAGAGCGACCGAAAATGAGCACTGCGACCTGAATCCGGCTCTTTTCGTAGTTAACTTCTTCAACAACACCGGTAAAGTCCGCAAACGGACCGTCGTTGACGCGCACCGACTCACCCGGCTCGAACAACGTCTTCGGCTTCGGCTTGTCGCTGCCATCGGCAACGCGACGCAGAATGGCTTCTGCTTCTTTATCGGTGATTGGCGCAGGCTTATCAGCAGTACCGCCGATGAAACCCATCACCCGAGGAGTATCCTTGACCAAGTGCCAAGTACCCTCGTTCATATCCATCTGCACCAGCACATAGCCAGGGAAGAATTTGCGTTCGCTTTTGCGCTTCTGGCCATTGCGCATTTCAACCACTTCTTCAGTGGGAACCAGAATCTCGCCGAAGCCATCTTCCATACCGGCCAGCTTTACGCGCTCGATCAGCGAGCGCATTACATGCTTCTCGTAACCGGAGTAAGCATGCACAACATACCAACGCTTAGCCACGGGACACCCTTAGCCGACGATCAAGGAAACAAGCCAGCCGAGCAGGGAATCAAGCCCCCACAACAGCAACGCCATAACCAGGACAACAGCCACAACGATCAACGTGGTCTGCGTGGTTTCTTGGCGAGTTGGCCAAACGACTTTACGAATTTCGGTGCGCGCTTCCTTAACCAGTACAAAGAAAGACTTGCCCTTGACCGTCTGCAGGCCTACAAAGGCAGCTACAGCAGCAATAGCAAGCAATGCGAGTACGCGGTACAGGATCGGCGAAGCAGAAAAGTACTGATTGCCAACAACGCCAACAACCACCAGAGCGACTACTACAAGCCACTTGAGGAGGTCGAAACGAGAGCCTTGAGCTTCAGCTTTAGGAGTCATCTATGAAGATCCTGTGAAAAGAAAGCCAGACACACCGAGTGAATCTGGCAGGTCAGGAGGGAATCGAACCCCCAACCTACGGTTTTGGAGACCGTCGCTCTGCCAATTGAGCTACTGACCTAAAACAAAATCAGGCCGACCATTATGCCGACCCGAAAAAGACTTTACAACACTTACCAGGCAATCCTGGTTGCAACACCGGCATTCTCGACACCGGCAACCTTCAGAAACACAATCAGGCGCAACCACTACCACCTAAAACAAAGGCAGATATTTTCATATCTGCCTTGTTATATGGAGCTCTTGAGCGGATTTGAACCGCTGACCTCACCCTTACCAAGGGTGTGCTCTACCAACTGAGCTACAAGAGCGCAACACTGTGCAAAACCTGTAAACTTGGAGCGGGTAGCGGGAATCGAACCCGCATCATCAGCTTGGAAGGCTGAGGTTCTACCACTAAACTATACCCGCGAGGCTTACAGCTCTCGCTAAAAATGGTGGAGGGGGAAGGATTCGAACCTTCGAAGTCGTAGACGTCAGATTTACAGTCTGATCCCTTTGGCCGCTCGGGAACCCCTCCTAAGCGAGCCGGCATTCTACATCATGCCAGCCTTCTGTCAAGCATTTTTCTCATTAAAAACCTGAGCTTAGCTGCGTTGACCTCACTTCACACCGTTAACCGTTTCCGGTGTTCGCTGTGGAGCGGGCGCCATTCTATGCAAACTATTCGATGGGTGCAACCCCCTCGCACGGCATTATTTTATGTTTTAACTCATTGAATTCTTTAGAAAGGTTTATCAGCTGCAAATCGTCCAGCCAACGCCGGCTTTCCGGCGCGATACGCACCCAATACCCTGCCCCTTCGGTCGCAGCTTTCGGCAGGGACTGATACTTGACCTCCATCCCGCTCAAACGACGCTCAACCGCCTGCGCGGCCTCCTGGCGCGTATAGCCGCCCAGATAAAGGCAGCCATTGTCTGTCGAGACAGCTTTACCCTTATCCCTGGAGACGTCACCTGCTTCGCTCAACAAGCGGATATCTTGTTGAGACCCGCGATACAGACTCAAAGGCGTGACATCCTTCGCGCGCAGAGGAGCCTCTTGTTGATGCCAGATGTAGTAGAAGCCATTGAGGACAAGCAGCAGCAGAAACAACCAACGCATAAAAACCTCAGGACAAGGGACAGGCCATGGCCAATCCGACAAACACCAAGTCCGGAACAACCCTGGCCTGAGGCACGGCCTCAGTAACCAGGCTCGCATCCCCCCCGGTGAGGAATACGACAAAGTCCTCACCCCAATAGCTGCGCGCCAACTCGAGCTGAGTCATTACGAAGCCGCGCAACATCAACAGACAACCACGCTCTACAGCCTCGACAGTCGCGCGCCCCGGGACAAGACTTTCCAGAGCCTGCTCGGCCGCCAGATCCCCATAACGAATTTTGCGAGTGTGGGTGCGCAATTGGTTTCGCATCAACGGCATCCCCGGACAGATGAAACCACCCAGGTGCTCTCCATCCGCCGCGATAAAGTCAGCAGTCACCGCCGTACCGAAGTCGAGCACCAGGCACGCACCTGAAGCCAGATGAAAGCCTCCGAGCATTGCAAGCCACCGGTCCAGACCCAGCCGCTCAAACTCCTCATACCCATTGCGCACACCTGACATTTCGCGCGCTGGCGATGCGCACACAACCGGCACATCAAAGGTATCCCTGAGCAAAGAAGTCAGCGCAGCGGTTTCCTCCGCGGTCCTGACGCTCACCAGCCGGCAAAACGTGAGGGCAAGCCCTTTGAGCCCCCCCAACCCCTCCAGCAATGCGAGATTGGAATCGACGACTCCCTCACCAAGCACCTGCCCGGCATTAACGGCAAGCACACGCCACTTGATGAAACTATTCCCACAATCGAGCTCAAGAATCATCACGCAACCTCAGGCTCAACTCACCACCACTGAAGACTTTCTCCACACCATCCACCTTCAGGCGCAAGGCGCCCTGGCCATCGATACCAAGTACCTCACCATCAATTTGATTGACACCGGCAATCAACGACACGCTTCGCCCCTGCCACAGATGATTTTGCTCCCACTCCGACTGGATGGCCAAAAAACCACCCGCCTGGTGACGAGCCAGGTATCGCTGCAGCATCTCCCCCAGCATCGCGACCAATTGGTTGCGATCAAACAATTTGCCTGACTCGAGCCGCAGGGATGTCCATTGCTGGTCCACTTCGTCAGCGGACTGCATGTTCACATTGATTCCCACTCCCAGGACCACGTGACACACATCAGCAGGATCACCAACCAACTCGAGCAGTATCCCCGCGATTTTTTTCTGACCTACAAGGACATCGTTAGGCCATTTCAATCCAGCGGCTGCAATACCGAGCTCACGCAACGTCTGCAAGACAGCGAGCCCAACGACGAGACTCAAGCCCTCCAACTGACGCATCCCACCATCAATGCGTAGCACCAGGCTGTAATAGACGTTTTCTGCGAACGGACTAACCCACTTGCGACCACGCCGCCCACGCCCGGCTGTCTGCCGCTCCGAAAGCACCACAAACGGCGCCGCTTGCCCACGATCAATAGCGCGCAGCGCCTCGGCATTAGTGGAGTCGATTGAATCGTAAACCCGGACGGGCCAGTTGCAAGAAGGCGCCTGAGCGCTTATCTCGACAGGATCGAGCAGCGCCAATGGCGCGGACAATTGATAGCCGCGCCCACGAACCTTGTGAATAGACAAACCCAGCTCAGCTTCCAAATGCTGAAGCTGCTTCCACACAGCACTACGACTGACGCCCAGGGCAGCACCCAATGCTTGACCCGAATGGAATCGGCCATCTTTAAGAAGCTTTAACAACGTCAGCATGCAGGTCTCGCCTCACAATGAGGCCCGCATGATAGCCACGCACCGAGCGATTGCATAGAAATCCAGTAGCCGTGACTTTCCCGCGGACAAAAACAAAACCCCTACCTGCATACGCAGATAGGGGTTTCGGAATTTAATCTTGACGATGACCTACTCTCACATGGGGAAACCCCACACTACCATCGGCGATGCATCGTTTCACTGCTGAGTTCGGGATGGGATCAGGTGGTTCCAATGCTCTATGGTCGTCAAGAAATTCGGGTACTGAGTCGCGGCCGACTGGCCTCGCTTCAGCAAATTGGGTATGTGATAAAAATCGGTGTTTTGTGAGCGTCGAACTTTCGGTTCGTTTCGTCTTCACACACCGCAATCTGGCCTCTTTCGAGCTCACAAATTGCTTGGGTGTTATATGGTCAAGCCTCACGGGCAATTAGTATTGGTTAGCTCAACGCCTCACAGCGCTTACACACCCAACCTATCAACGTCGTAGTCTTCGACGGCCCTTCAGGGGACTCAAGGTCCCAGTGAGATCTCATCTTGAGGCAAGTTTCCCGCTTAGATGCTTTCAGCGGTTATCTTTTCCGAACATAGCTACCCGGCAATGCCACTGGCGTGACAACCGGAACACCAGAGGTTCGTCCACTCCGGTCCTCTCGTACTAGGAGCAGCCCCTCTCAAATCTCAAACGTCCACGGCAGATAGGGACCGAACTGTCTCACGACGTTCTAAACCCAGCTCGCGTACCACTTTAAATGGCGAACAGCCATACCCTTGGGACCGGCTTCAGCCCCAGGATGTGATGAGCCGACATCGAGGTGCCAAACACCGCCGTCGATATGAACTCTTGGGCGGTATCAGCCTGTTATCCCCGGAGTACCTTTTATCCGTTGAGCGATGGCCCTTCCATACAGAACCACCGGATCACTAAGACCTACTTTCGTACCTGCTCGACGTGTCTGTCTCGCAGTCAAGCGCGCTTTTGCCTTTATACTCTACGACCGATTTCCGACCGGTCTGAGCGCACCTTCGTACTCCTCCGTTACTCTTTAGGAGGAGACCGCCCCAGTCAAACTACCCACCATACACTGTCCTCGATCCGGATAACGGACCTGAGTTAGAACCTCAAAGTTGCCAGGGTGGTATTTCAAGGATGGCTCCACGCGAACTGGCGTCCACGCTTCAAAGCCTCCCACCTATCCTACACAAGCAAATTCAAAGTCCAGTGCAAAGCTATAGTAAAGGTTCACGGGGTCTTTCCGTCTAGCCGCGGATACACTGCATCTTCACAGCGATTTCAATTTCACTGAGTCTCGGGTGGAGACAGCGCCGCCATCGTTACGCCATTCGTGCAGGTCGGAACTTACCCGACAAGGAATTTCGCTACCTTAGGACCGTTATAGTTACGGCCGCCGTTTACCGGGGCTTCGATCAAGAGCTTCGCGTTAGCTAACCCCATCAATTAACCTTCCGGCACCGGGCAGGCGTCACACCCTATACGTCCACTTTCGTGTTTGCAGAGTGCTGTGTTTTTAATAAACAGTCGCAGCGGCCTGGTATCTTCGACCGGCGTGGGCTTACGCAGTAAATGCTTCACCCTCACCGGCGCACCTTCTCCCGAAGTTACGGTGCCATTTTGCCTAGTTCCTTCACCCGAGTTCTCTCAAGCGCCTTGGTATTCTCTACCCAACCACCTGTGTCGGTTTGGGGTACGGTTCCTGGTTACCTGAAGCTTAGAAGCTTTTCTTGGAAGCATGGCATCAACCACTTCGTGTTCTAAAAGAACACTCGTCATCAGCTCTCGGCCTTAAGATCCCGGATTTACCTAAGATCTCAGCCTACCACCTTAAACTTGGACAACCAACGCCAAGCTGGCCTAGCCTTCTCCGTCCCTCCATCGCAATAACCAGAAGTACAGGAATATTAACCTGTTTTCCATCGACTACGCTTTTCAGCCTCGCCTTAGGGACCGACTAACCCTGCGTCGATTAACGTTGCGCAGGAAACCTTGGTCTTTCGGCGTGGGTGTTTTTCACACCCATTGTCGTTACTCATGTCAGCATTCGCACTTCTGATACCTCCAGCAAGCTTCTCAACTCACCTTCACAGGCTTACAGAACGCTCCTCTACCGCATCATCCGAAGATGATACCCGTAGCTTCGGTGTATGGTTTGAGCCCCGTTACATCTTCCGCGCAGGCCGACTCGACTAGTGAGCTATTACGCTTTCTTTAAAGGGTGGCTGCTTCTAAGCCAACCTCCTAGCTGTCTAAGCCTTCCCACATCGTTTCCCACTTAACCATAACTTTGGGACCTTAGCTGACGGTCTGGGTTGTTTCCCTTTTCACGACGGACGTTAGCACCCGCCGTGTGTCTCCCATGCTCGGCACTTGTAGGTATTCGGAGTTTGCATCGGTTTGGTAAGTCGGGATGACCCCCTAGCCGAAACAGTGCTCTACCCCCTACAGTGATACATGAGGCGCTACCTAAATAGCTTTCGAGGAGAACCAGCTATCTCCGAGCTTGATTAGCCTTTCACTCCGATCCACAGGTCATCCGCTAACTTTTCAACGGTAGTCGGTTCGGTCCTCCAGTCAGTGTTACCTAACCTTCAACCTGCCCATGGATAGATCGCCCGGTTTCGGGTCTATTCCCAGCGACTAGACGCCCTATTAAGACTCGCTTTCGCTACGCCTCCCCTATTCGGTTAAGCTCGCCACTGAAAATAAGTCGCTGACCCATTATACAAAAGGTACGCAGTCACCTAACAAAGTAGGCTCCCACTGCTTGTACGCATACGGTTTCAGGATCTATTTCACTCCCCTCTCCGGGGTTCTTTTCGCCTTTCCCTCACGGTACTAGTTCACTATCGGTCAGTCAGTAGTATTTAGCCTTGGAGGATGGTCCCCCCATATTCAGACAAAGTTTCTCGTGCTCCGTCCTACTCGATTTCATGACCA